>CALCGJ010000164.1 GCA_937900965.1 uncultured Bacteroidota bacterium
CGGATGCCGGATGCCGGATGCCGGATGCCGGATGCCGGATGCCGGATGCCGGATGAAGGAGTCACGTTTTATGGTGCTTCTGGACGGAGTAGATGAATCTGTTGATTTTTTTGGCCAGAATTTCTAACCTTTCATGTAGATCCCTGAATTTGCATTCAGAGATTAAAGATTTTGTTTCGTACAGGGTTTCAAGATGATCGATTGTCTCATCTGTTGATGATTCCGCATAGACCAGAAAATGAATAAAATCCAGTTTATATCGTCGTCGACCATAGCCTTCAACGATATTTGATTTGACAGATTTAATTGATCTTCTGATCTGAGATCCGGTTTCGTACATCTCAAATTTTGGCAAATCAATCAATGTCATGGCATGAATTTCTATGACAAGATCCCGTGTTATAGCCCAAATTTCCAAATCTTTGTATTTCATAGCTTTTCTCTCTTAATCATCAAAAACATGAAAAGGTTATACCATGTTGAAATCTTTTTATAATTTTTTTTCTTTTATCTGGCATCCGGTATCTGGTATCCGGCATCAATATTTTGACTATTTTTACACAAACTTTTAACCTTAACGCAAATGAAACTCTCAAAAGGCTGGATCATCCTCATCGTGGTGGTCGTTATTGTCGTAATCCTGGTGGGCTGGGGTACCGGGATCTATAATAAAATCGTTGCCCAGGACGAAAATGTAGGGAAAGCATGGGCCAATGTGGAGAATGTGTACCAACGGCGCGCCGATCTGATCCCAAACCTGGTTGCTACAGTCAAAGGAGTGGCCGACTTTGAGAAGTCGACACTTACCGACGTGATTGAAGCCCGGGCTAAAGCAACTTCTGTTACAATTGACCCTGCTAACCTGAATGCCCAGTCAATGCAACAGTTTCAGGCAGCACAGGATGGATTGAGTTCCGCTCTCTCCCGCCTGATGGTAGTCGTGGAACGGTATCCCGAACTGAAAGCCACACAGAACTTTTTGGAGCTGCAGGCGCAGCTGGAAGGAACGGAAAACCGAATCACGGTGGAGCGGATGAAATTCAACGAATCGGTGCAAACCTACAACACCTATATCCGGAGTTTCCCGCCGGCTGTATTTGCCGGGATGTTCGGATTTGAGAAGAAAGCTCCTTTTGAGGCACAGTCAGGCGCCGAGGTAGCACCGAAGGTGGAATTCTAGAAAGACGAAGGACGAAGGACGAAGGACGTAAGAAATATTTAGAATTCAGAATTTATCATTTACCATGTCAGTTCCAGCAAAATATTTTTTCACAGAACAGCAGCAGCGACAGATTGAGCAGGCGATCAGGGATGCCGAGCTGGATACTTCCGGCGAAGTGCGGGTTCATCTTGAGAACAGCTGCAAGGGGGATGTCCTCGATCGGGCTGCCTATATATTCAAGCAACTCAACATGCACCGGACCCAGCTCCGCAATGGAGTCCTTTTTTTCCTTTCAGTCCAGGATCACAAGTTTGCTATTTTAGGCGATATGGGGATCAACCAAAAGGTTCCTCCAACCTTCTGGGATGAGATCAAGGAGATGATGGCGGCTAAATTCCGGGAAGGAGAATTTGCACCGGGACTGACCGAAGGTATCCTTCAAACCGGAAAGCATCTGAAAAAACACTTTCCGTATCAGTCGGATGATGTCAATGAGCTGGCGGATGAGATATCGTTTGGGAAATGACCTTAGTTACCCCTAAATCCCCTAAAGGGGACTTCCTCCTCCCTCCGGGAGGATATGACTGCGAAGCAGAGTAAGTCCCCTTTAGGGGATTTAGGGGTTTGCACGGGATTTAGGGGCAAGCACGGGATTTAGGGGCAAGAAAGAGATTTGGAGAAAAAACAGATCATATGAAAAAAATTAGATATTACATACTTCCTCTCCTCGTCTTTACCGGGATAATTGGATTCTCCCAGGACATCCCTCCGCGACCGGAACCACCTCGTTTGGTAAATGACCTCGCCGGAGTTCTTACTGCTGATCAGGTTCAACAACTCGAGCGCAAGCTGGTGAACTTCAACGACACCACATCAACCCAAATCACCATAGTTACCGTAAAGTCCCTGAATGGTTACGACAAAGCCGATTTTGCATACCGGCTCGGGGAGCAGTGGGGCGTTGGACAGAAGGGGAAGAACAACGGCATCGTGGTGCTGGTCAAACCGAAGTACGGAAATGAGCGTGGACAAGTATACATTGCAAGTGGTTATGGGCTCGAAGGGGTTATACCTGATGCCATCGGAGTAAGGATCGTGAATAATGAGATGATACCAAACTTCAAGGAGAATAACTATTTCGGAGGATTGGATGCCGCCACCACAACCCTTATGGATCTTGCCAGCGGCGAGTTCACAGCTGATCAGTATGTGAAGAAGACTCAAAATAAACCCTATGCGATCTTTATACCGATCCTTATTTTGCTGGTTGTGTTTTTCCTGATCCGTTCAAGCCGGGCCAAATCGCATTCAGTAGGCAAAAGCCTTCCATTCTGGACCGCTTTCTGGCTGCTCGGAAGTATGGGAGGCCACAGTGGCAGCTGGAATAATTTTTCATCTGGTGGCGGATCTTTCGGAGGAGGAGGAGGAGGAGGCTTTGGCGGTTTCGGCGGCGGCAGTTTTGGCGGTGGTGGAGCCGGAGGGAGCTGGTGATCACAGACCTTCCAGGTCTTAATACCTGGAAGGTCTAATAGAATAAATATTGAACCTAGTAAAGCGCATCTGGACCTTTTACCTTGACGGTTTCCGTTCCATGACGGTAGGCAGGAGACTCTGGGCCATTATCCTGATTAAACTTATCGTTATCTTTCTTGTTCTAAAACTTTTCTTTTTTCCCAATTTCCTGAATTCCAGGTTCCAATCTGATGATGAGAAGGGTGATTATGTAAGAGAACAATTGATCAATCGCGAATAACTAAAGATTTTTCTTATTTTTGGTTACCTCATCAATCAATATTCCTTATGATAGATCAAATAGACCTAAGTATGGTAGATTGGTCGCGGGCCCAGTTTGCACTGACAGCGATCTACCACTGGCTGTTTGTGCCACTCACCCTCGGCTTGTCGTTTATCGTGGCCATCATGGAGACGATATACGTCAGAACAGGAAACCCGGAATGGAAGAAGATCACCAAATTCTGGATGATCCTGTTCGGGATCAACTTCGCAATCGGAGTAGCTACCGGAATCATTCTTGAATTCCAGTTTGGCACCAACTGGTCCAACTACTCCTGGTTTGTAGGGGATATATTCGGAGCCCCGTTGGCGATTGAAGGGATTATGGCCTTCTTCCTGGAATCGACCTTCATTGCAGTCATGTTCTTCGGCTGGAATAAAGTCAGCAAAGGATTTCACCTCACCGCCTCCTGGCTCACTGCCATCGGAGCCAACCTGTCGGCACTCTGGATCCTGGTTGCCAATGCCTGGATGCAACATCCCGTTGGGATGGAATTTAATCCTGATACAGCCCGTATGGAGATGGTCAACTTTTGGGAAATCATCTTCTCTCCGGTTGCCGTAAACAAATTCCTCCATACCATCTCCAACGGTTATGTGATCGCCTCCATATTCGTCATCGGAATCAGCTGCTGGTTCCTGTTGCAGAAAAGGCATGTCCTGACTGCCAAACGGAGTATGCTTGTCGCAGCCATCTTTGGCATCTTTACCTCAATCTTCCTGGCATTCACAGGCGACGGATCAGCCTATACCATTGCCCAGGATCAGCCGATGAAACTGGCAGCCATGGAAGGATTGTACGAAGGAAAAGCAGGTGCCGGCCTGGTTGCCTTCGGGATACTGAACCCTTCCAAAAAACCTGGTGACGGAGAAGACCCATACCTGATGAAGATTGAGGTTCCCCGACTCCTCTCCATCCTGGGTTACCGTAATGCAAATGCTTTCGTTCCAGGGGTTGACAACATCCTTAACGGGGGATACAAGCCCTGGTTTAAGACCATTCCGGAAGAGGAGAAAGAGATGACTTACTCTGTGGCTCAGAAGATAGAAAAAGGGAAACTTGCGATCTCTGCACTGAGGGATTACAAAACAGCATCAAAAGCAGGCGATTCTATCCTGGCAACGATCTCAAAGCAGAAGCTGGAAGCGAACTTTGCATATTTCGGATACGGCTACCTGAACAAACCCGAATCGGTGGTCCCCAATATTCAGCTCACCTTCTACAGCTTCCACCTGATGGTTATGCTTGGAGTCTATTTCATCCTTTTGTTTATTGTTGTTCTCTATTTCTTAAACCGGGGCACTATCGAAAAACAACGATGGCTACTATGGATAGCATTGTGGACAATACCCTTAGCATACATGGCCAGCCAGGCTGGCTGGGTAGTAGCAGAGGTTGGGCGGCAACCCTGGGTTATCCAGGATCTGTTACCAACTATTGCCGCGGTTTCCATGATAGACTCATCCGCAGTAAAGACCACCTTCTGGATATTTGCTGCACTCTTTACAGCGCTGTTGATTGCTGAAGTAATGATTATGGTACGGCAAATTAAAATCGGACCTAAAGATGGAGGGCAGAAGTGATGTTTGAAACTATGTCACTGCTCACCTTGCAGCACTATTGGTGGATCATCATCTCCCTGCTGGCAAGTCTTCTGGTGTTCCTGATGTTTGTACAGGGAGGACAAACGCTGATCTATACCCTGGGAAAGACCGAACCTGAACGCAAAATCATTGTCAACACCCTAGGGCGAAAATGGGAATTCACCTTTACCACACTCGTCACTTTTGGCGGAGCGTTCTTCGCCTCCTTCCCCCTGTTTTACTCTACCAGCTTTGGAGGAGCCTACTGGGTATGGATGATAATCCTTTTTGCATTTGTAATCCAGGCCGTAGCATATGAATTCAGAACGAAGCCGAATAATTTTCTCGGACAACGCACATTTGAGCTCTTCCTGTTTATCAACGGAGCACTTGGAACTATTCTGATCGGGACAGCCGTTTCGACCTTCTTTACAGGTTCTGATTTTTTAGTCAATACATTAAATCTGACAAATATTGCCAACCCGATTATCTCCCAGTGGAAAGGGCCGGCTCATGGCCTGGAAGCGGTACTGAACTGGCGTAATGTGGACCTGGGGCTGACAATCTTCTTCCTGGCAAGGGTGCTTGGAATCCTCTATATTCTCAATTCGACAGACAATGAGGCCATTTCCAAAAGAAGCCACAAGCAGCTATGGATCAATGCGATCCCTTTCCTGATTTTCTTCCTGGCCTACGTATTTGCCCTGATGTTGAACAAAGGGTTTGCAGTGGAACCAGGGACAGGAAGAGTTTTCATGGAGCCATACAAATACTGGCATAACCTGATTGAGATGCCGGTAGTTGCAACCCTTTTTGTAGTGGGAGTTCTCCTGGTTCTTTTCGGCATCTTCAGGCCGCTGACCAGCTTTAAAAAATGTTCTTCAAAAGGGATCTGGTTTGCCGGATCGGGAACAGTCCTGACCGTTTTTGCCCTCTTTCTGCTTGCCGGTTTCAACAATACCGCTTTCTATCCCTCTACATATGATTTGCAGAGTTCGCTAACAATAATGAACAGCTCATCCAGCCAATATACCCTGACTGTCATGAGCTATGTCTCACTGATGGTTCCGTTTGTTTTGGCATATATTGTCTATGCCTGGTGGTCACTCAACCGGAGAAAGATCACAGAAGAGGAGATGGAGGAGGGGGGACATTCCTATTGACGAATTACGATTTACGAATGACGAATGTTTCGCTTTGCGATTCCAAGACCTTCCAGGTTTTAAAACCTGGAAGGTCTAATGGAAATTAACCTCGACCCTGAAACCTGAAACGTAACATAAAATAAAACCAATATGTATACCACGTCCATAATTTGGTATCTGGCCTGGCCGGTGCTGATCACAGTAGCAACGATTGTTATCGTCTTGGCTGTTAAGAAATTTGACAAAGAGTATATTAAACCAAACGAATCATGAAAAATTTTACAAAACACATTCTCAGGTATGAATAGAAAAAGATCAATTGACACCTGTTTGTGTCTTGCTTTGGGACTGGCCTTCGGCTTTCTCTTTTGGACCGGCTCAACAGTGGCACAAGACACGTTTTCCATCGTTGCGGTTGATGTCACAACCGGAGAAGTTGGCAGTGCAGGAGCCTCCTGTGTGGGTTCCAGTTCCTACTACCCTCATGGCGCTATTGTGCTCAGTGATGTAATCCCGGGGGTCGGTGGCATTCACACACAGGCAAGTTATTTACCTGGTAACCAGGTTAATGCGCACAACATGATGGTCGCTGGCAGCTCTCCTCAGGAGATCATCGACTGGTTAATCAACAACGATGCCGGGAACAATTCCACAACAAGGCAATACGGAATTGTTGACCTGAACAGCGGATCGCCCAGAAGTGCAGCTTACACGGGGATCAACTGTCTTAATTACAAGAACGATACAGCCGGGCTCTCCTACTCCATCCAGGGAAATATCCTGCTGGGTCAGGAGATCCTCGACTCTATGCAGAATCGTTTTCTGAATTCACCGGGCACATTGGCCGAACGGCTGATGGCTGCGCTTCAGGGAGCCAACGTGATTGGGGCAGATACACGCTGTGCAAGTCCGTACCAGAGCTCTTCACTCTCTGCATTTCTTCGTGTTGGGAAACCTGATAACAGTTACGACAGTCTCTATCTCGATCTCTGGATGGCCTATCCTCAAACCTGGAGTGGCCCTGTTCCCGTTGACCCCATTGATTCACTTCAAACACTATTTGACCAGTGGCAAATTACAACCACACTAAAGGATCCCAAAGCTACAGTTTCCTTGCATGTAACCGTCATGTATACGGAAGATGGTAAGGTGCTGTTTGATTTTTCAGAATGCCCTGAAAACATCCACCTGACTCTCGAGATCCTTGATCTCGCAGGAAGGTTACTTGAATCCAGGACAGTAAACAATAAAATTGAACTAGTGGATCCAACAGGGATAGCCTCCCGTGGAATATACTTCTACCGTGTACTTACCAGGCACAACCACATGGCGGCATCCGGGAAGTTTTTTATTAAATAAATGGAAGCAATAACCGATTTTTTTGACCTGCTCATCCATTCTGACAAACTGATCCGTGTTGGGGGGCTGGCCCTGCTATTGGTTATTGTTTACCTGGAAACAGGGGTGGTTTTCGGGTTTATTTTTGCCGGTGATGCCCTTTTGTTCAGCGCCGGCCTGTTGTGTGAAACCGAGATGCTGGATGTAAATATTTTTGTCCTCCTGTTCCTGGTCACAGCGGTAGCTATTGGCGGAAACCTCACTGGTTATTATACGGGAAAGTTTCTGGGAAAGCGGCTTCATACCAAAACGGATTCCTGGTTCTTCAAGAAGCGGCATCTGGAGAAGACACATCTTTTTTACGAGAAATATGGCGGGATGTCGCTCGTTGCCGGTCGTTTTGTCTGGGTCGTGCGGACATTTGTCCCGATCCTCGCCGGTGCATCAGACATGAGCTTCCGGAGGTTCAACTTCTTTAACGTTGTGGGAGGCTTTCTGTGGGTCTGGACAATGATACCTCTTGGATACCTGGCCGGGCACCTGATTCCCGATGCAGAGGAGAATATCGGGTATTTCGCTCTTGCAATAACGATCATTGCATCCGGGATTCTGATCAAAGGGATTTATAACGTAGTTCGAGGAAAAAAGACTGAATAGTCTGGCTGCTCAGGTTCTATTGAACGACCATCTTCCTTACTTCACTCTTCCCGTCCATCTGTATCCTCAACAGATAGATCCCGGAACTCAGATCGACCTGAAGAACCTCGAGATTCTCACCGGCCTGTCGCATGTCATTTATCATTGGAGCCACATTGCGACCGGTGACAGACAACAGGTCAACGAGTACCATCCCGGATTGATCCAGATTATAACTCAGGTGAACCTGATCCTGAACAGGATTTGGATATACCTTAACCGCCGTTGCATTCAGTTCGCTTAGTCCTACTGTATTCTGATTAACCACCATAGTTGTTGTTTTGGTGTTGAGTTTGCCAACTGCAGCACAGGCATAAAAGGTGATATCACCAACTCCCGGTGTTGGTGCGGTCCACAGAAAGGTCCAGCTTTTGGGATCTATTGTGGAGGCAGCATTATGAGTAATATATTTGTCACCACCTACAAGCTTGCTGTCAGGACCCTGAAAAAGGGTTCCGATCAGGTCTCCAGCCAGGCTTTGAGGTGAGAGTTCAAAGCCCTTGTTTCCTGTTCCAGTGGCAGTAACGGTGATACTGTAGATCTCTCCCGGAACATAACCGGTTACGGGAATATCCGAGAAGATCCAATCACTCACCGCCACAGCTGTTCCTCCCATACAGTGGGAGCAGTTCTGACCGTCGCCCGGTGAATTGGTATAACCGGCAGGTGCGCCTGTTGGATATTTAAACCCATTGTCGCCACCTCCGAAGCTGGCCATTATAATTACAAATATAACGGCGCATGCAGAAATAAAGAAAGAGTAGATTTTTTTCATAGTTGGTCTTTTTTTTTGTAAAGATAGGGATAAAATGGTTGATTGTCAAGTTTTTGGTTGCCCTATACCTGCCAAAAACCCCATCAGGATTAATTTGTAATTTTGACGAAAATTTTGAAACATGAATATTCGCATCTTCTTCAGCTTGTTTTTATTCACCGTTATCAGCAACCTTCATTCTCAGGAAAAGGTCAGAAACCTGATTGTGATGATTCCGGATGGAACCAGCAGCGACATACTTTCACTTGCACGATGGTATAAGTTTGGAGCTTGCCCGGCCGACAACTGCAGGCTTGCTATTGATCCTCATATCTGTGGAATGGTTTCCACATATAATTCCGACTCTCCCATCGGGGATTCTGCTCCAACCGGAAGCACTTATGCCACAGGATACCTTTCAAATACAGGGTTTGTAGCGACCTATCCTGTCTCTTCCGGGAAGGATAGAGATCTTGTTGAGGTGGACCCGTTGCGGGCATATCACCCACTCTTTACGATCCTGGAAGCGGCGAAACTTCAGGGTAAGTCAACGGGGTTAGTGATGACCTCTGAATTCACCCACGCCACTCCTGCCGCCTTCTCGGCTCACACGTACAATAGGGACAATAATGAGGATATCGCCATCCAGATGGTTCATAATAACCTCAATGTGGTATTCGGAGGAGGAGTTCAATACCTGGATCCGGCTAAGCGAAAGGATGGATTGGATCTGTTTAATATTCTCCGCACCCGAAACTATCAATTGGTGACAACCATTGACCAGTTTGAAGCATTGACACCGGCAGATTCCCTGGTATATGGCCTTTTTGCAGAGAATTACCTTCCGAACGACCTTGACAGGAATCCGGATGAAGTTCCTTCATTGGCTGAGATGACAAGCCAGGCGATTAAAATCTTGTCAGCAAATCCCAATGGGTTCTTTCTGATGGTGGAGGGGAGCAAGATCGACTGGTCGGCACACACCAATGATCCGGTTGGTGTCATCACTGAATATTTAGCTTTCGACGATGCGGTAAAAGAGGCGATAGATTTTGCCAACCGTGATGGGTATACTGCAGTGGTCGTCGCTCCTGATCACGGGACCGGCGGAATCAGGCTCGGGAACAGCCGGTCTGACGGAAACTATGACGTGATGCCCATCAATGATCTGATCCAGCCGCTTAGAGCATGTAGGTTGACTGAAGAGGGTATTTCCATACTCATCAAAGCAAACCCGGCTGAAACCGGTACTATATTTCTTGAGAACACTGGCATCCAGCTTACCGATGAGGAGATTCAACACGTGATTGATGCCGGGAACTCAACAGACAAGTACCTGCTGCCGAGATCCGTTTCCAGACTTATCAGCAAAAAGACCTATGTCGGATTCAATACGCATGGCCATACAGGTGAAGATGTGATGCTGGCGGTCTATCATCCCGGCAATTATCGGCCTTCAGGCGTGATAAAAAGCAGTGCATTGAATCACTACATGACTGAAATTCTGGATACGCCGGATTTGAATGCCCTCACTGAAGCCAGATTCTGTATTGATACCGTCGGGTTGAAAGGCATGGACTGGGAAATGGTAAGTTCAGACAACGCCAGGCCGAAACTGGTGATCCACTATGAAAAGAGTGCGAATACCCATGCCGAAATTGTTGCATCAACTGACTATGTCACATTTTTCAAAAAAGAAAAACCGGTGAAAACTATTTCCCTTGGTTCTGTTGCCGTCTTTGTGGAGCCCCTCGGACATTTCTTTATACCCCGCAACCTCGGGACAATACTGCCTGAAGAATTCTGATGATTTAAAGATTCTTCTGCTGATTTGGTATTATTTAGAATTAGTCTTATTTTTGCATTATGCAATCAATCATTCACACAGCTGAATCCCGCGGCGGAGCTGACCACGGATGGCTGAAGACCAGGTTCACCTTCAGTTTTGCCGGCTATCATGACTCATCCAGGGTACACTTTGGCTCCCTCAGGGTGCTGAACGATGACTGGATCCAGGGGGGGGCCGGATTCGACAAACACCCACACGACAACATGGAGATTGTGACCATCATGTTGAAAGGAGAGCTGAGGCATGGCGACAGTATGGGACATACGGAAGTATTAAAACCTGACGAAGTGCAGGTGATGACAGCAGGCGCAGGCATCTATCACTCCGAACACAACAACCTCCCCGATACCCCAATTGAACTGTTCCAGATCTGGGTCTTCCCCAGGGAGAAGAACCTCGAACCGCGCTATGATCAGATGTGGTTTGATCCGGAAGCCAGGAAAAACAAATGGCAAACCCTGGTAGCGCCGGATATTGACAATGCGCTATTAATCAACCAGGATGCATGGTTCTCAAGGACATTAATTCAGAAAGGGGAAGCTCTCTCTTACTCGTTTTATGGAGAGAAACAGGGTGCATATCTATTTGTTATCGAAGGCTCTGTAACTGTCGGCAACCTGGAATTGAACAAGCGGGACGGAGCCGGGATCTGGGATACACGGGAGCTCAGTATCCTGGCAAATGAGGACAGTGATATTTTGGTGATTGAGGTACCGCACTGGTGAACTGGTGAACTGGTGAACTGGTGAATTGGTGAACTGGTGAGTTTGTGGGTCCAGTCCTTCATCCCTCCATCCCTTCATCACCACCATCACTCCCATCACTTCATGACCAATTCTTTGTTATCTTTGCGTATCCCATAACATGATACCTTGATCATCAAATACCTTTTGCAGAGTTATCCCGTAGTGGAGAGCCGTTGGAAGATCGTTCTTCCCATCAGCTTTTTTGTCTGCTTCTTCATGATAATTTTCCAGCCATTTGGTCTTTCCGGTTATACAGGAACCGATAAATACCTGGTTCTTGGCGGGTATGGTCTGGTTACATTCCTGGTGCTTTTTTTCAATCTTTTTATAATTCCATGGCTCTTTCCCGGATTTTTGAAAGAGGAGAAGTGGACTGTCTGGAAAGAGCTCATTTTCCTTCTCTGGATCCTCTTTACGATTGGATTGGCCAACCTCTTTTACACCAGTTTCTTTTTTAATCTCAGGTTTTCACTGACAAGTATCCTGACCGTTCAACTCTTTACTATGGCTATTGGGGTCATACCCATAACTATGCTAACCATTGTGAAGCAGAACTTCCTTAATCGCAGGAACAGAATAACCGCCGACCAGCTATCTGCTACAATCTCAGCCCGGAAAAGCATAGCTAATGGCAGTTCAGAGATCCGGTTAATGTCAGATAACGGCAAAGACGAAATCTCATTGCTGATATCTGATCTGCTGGCCATTGATGCTGAGGGAAATTACATCACCCTCTATTGCCGAATAGATGACAAACCTCAAACGATCCTGTTACGAAATACCCTGCTTTACGCCGAAGAGGTGCTCTCCCCTTTTCCGGAGATATTCAAGTGCCATCGCTCCTACCTTGTCAATCTTAACCGTGTCGAAAAAGTCACCGGTAACTCCCAGGGGTATCGGCTGGTGGTGGATGGTGTTCAGGAGGAGATCCCGGTTTCAAGGAATAACGCTGACCGTCTGAAAGATCTGCTGGCAGACTGACCACTCTTCCCGGCTACCCCATTCGTCCCAAAAAAGCACACCATTCATCCCAAAAAAGGTATGCCATTCGTCCCGGATTTTACCATTCGTCCCAGAATTATTCCATTCGTCCCAAAATTATTCCATTCGTCCCAGAAACATTGACAGGCAACATTTCAGTACCTAATATTGCAGCATAAACCCGTGGAGACGTGATTGCACAGACGCGATTGTACAGACGCGATTAATCGCGTCTCTACTAAAAACAAAAAAAATGAAAAATTATTGGATTATCGGAACCGCACTCATTTTAGCAG
>CALCGJ010000165.1 GCA_937900965.1 uncultured Bacteroidota bacterium
TGACCTTTTTCATCCACGATATCTGTTCCATGGTGTCCAAACTACACGGGGATGCCCATTTGACTGTGACTTCTGCACCGTTACCGCGTTTAACGGAAAACGGTTCCGGCTGCGTCCGGTGGAAGAGGTACTGGATGAACTCGAGACCATCCAGGGAGATAACCGGAGTCTGATCTTTGTGGACGACAACCTCATCGGGATAGGAAAAAATAACCAGGAACGGGCAGTTTTGCTTTTTAAGGGAATGGTCGAACGAAAGATTAAGATCAACTGGTTTACCCAGACTTCCGTAGAAATTGCCGAAAACGATGAAGTACTGAAGTGGGCAGCAAAAAGCGGATGCAAAATGCTCTATATCGGCATTGAATCTGAAAATCCGGAAGCCTTAAAATCGGTCAATAAGGCAGTGAATCTTAAGAGGGGACCGAAAAATTACCGGCGTGTTTTCAGGAAGATCCATAAGCATGGTATCGCCGTTCTCGGGTCATTTATTTTCGGTCTGGAGAGTGACACCCGGAGAGATCTGCTTCGCCGGGCCTGGTTTACAGTATTCTCCAATGTGGATTGCTACCAGGCCAATGTCCTGACTCCTTTCCCGGGAACCCGTTTATTTGACAGGATGGTTGAGCAGGAGCGGATTCTGCGAAACGGATTTCCGGATGAGTGGAGTCATTACCATGCCTTTGATATCACCTTTCGCCATCCTCTTATCCCACCGGTTGAATTTGCACGTACCATGACCAAGGCCTGGAGAATCAGCTACCATCCACTTGTGATGCTCCTTGGTTTTTTCCGCACCTGGATAAACACCCGGCGCCTTACGCCAGCCCTGTGGGCCTATAGTTCAAACAAAGCCTGTCGGGAAATTGTTTTTGAGAAAAAACTATCTGTTTGGCCGGAAACCGAGGTGAAGAAAAATCTGAAATGACGGAGCGAAAAGATAAGAAACGACTTCTCCTGATCAATCCGGTCAGCGAGCACCGAAGAGGATTCGCGCAGGACCTTACTGCCAAACATCCCCCACTTGGGCTTGCGATCATTGCCGCCCATACTCCATCCAACTGGAAGATCCGGATCCTGGACGAAAATTTCCAGCCTTTCCGGTACCGGGATGCGAACCTTATCGGGATCACCTCCTTTACTCCTTCCGCACCCAGAGCGTATGCGATTGCCAGGGAGTTCCGGGATAAAGGAATTCCGGTGATTATGGGCGGAGTCCATGCCTCCATGTGCCCTGAAGAGGCCCTGCAGCACGTTGATTCTGTGGTTATTGGGGAAGCAGAGAGTATTTGGCCCCAGGTGATTGCTGATGCAGAGAGAGGCACCCTGAAGCGAATCTACCGCGGAGACATGCAGGAGATGAATGGGCAACCTGTTCCAAGGCATGATCTGCTCCATCCAAGGTATGTATTTCACTCCATCCAAACCTCGAGAGGATGCCCGATGAACTGTGATTTCTGTACTGTTACAGCCTTCAACGGGAACCAATACCGCCTGCGACCCGTAAAGGAAGTGCTGGACGAGCTGGAACTGTTCAGGGATAGCGGCCGCGCACTATTTTTTGTGGACGACAACATCGTTGGCTACGGGAAACATCATCTGGAACGGGCCAAAGAGCTTTTTCGCGGAATGATTGACCGGGACCTGAAGCTCAACTGGTTTTCCCAGGCGTCAATCAATATTGCCGACGATGAGGAACTCCTGCATCTCGCTGCAAAAAGCGGGTGCCGGTTGTTGCTGATCGGTATCGAAGCGGAAACGGACAAAGGGTTAAAATCGGCTAATAAATCTCTGAACCTGAAAAGAGGTCCCGATAGCTACCGTACCGTTTTCCGAAAAATTAACCGGCATGGGATTGGGGTACTGGGAACCTTTATCTTCGGTCTCGAGACAGATTCCCCTGAAGATCTTTTGAAAAGGAGCAGGTACATTCTCAGTTCCGGTGTGGATTGCGTTCAGGCCAGTGTCCTTACACCGCTTCCGGGAACGACCCTGATGACCCGCATCCGGGAACAAAACCGGCTGGAGAGAGGAAATTTTCCCGAAGATTGGCAATGTTATCATTTTACAGGTCTTACATTCCGCCATCCGTTCATCCCGGCTGGAGATTTCGACACGATCATGCAATCTATCTGGACGAAAATGTATAGCCCGGCCAGGATCATCCGGTTGTTTTTCAGGACCTGGTGGCGTACAGGCCGGCTAACTACGGCATTATGGGCATATCAATCCAACCTGCATTACCGTCACATCGTCTTTGAAAAATCTTCTGAGACTCAGTAAATCCACCCCGATGCAAAAACAGAAAAAAAGACTGATCCTGATCAACCCTGTAAATGAAGAGCGAAAGGGATTCGCCCTGGACCGCTCTTCCCGGTATCCGCCTCTGGGTCTTGCCATTATCGCTGCGTTAACTCCAAAGGATTGGTATATCCGTATCATTGATGAAAACTTTCAGCCGTTTCGATACCGTGATGCTGACCTGGTTGGCATAACCTCTTTCACATCAACGGCTCCGCGTGCTTATAAGATTGCACAAGTATACAGGGAAAAAGGAGTTCCAACCGTCCTCGGAGGAATTCATGCCTCCATGATGCCGGATGAAGCGTTGAATTATGTAGATACAGTTGTAACAGGGGAGGCTGAGAAAGCATGGCCCAGGGTTATTGAAGATTTCCTGGGAGGGAAGCTTCAGCGGAGGTACAATGGGGAGATGCTCGACCTGAAGTACCAGCCCCTGCCCCGGCACGACCTATTTCACCC
>CALCGJ010000166.1 GCA_937900965.1 uncultured Bacteroidota bacterium
GTCAGCGCTGCATCAACACTTCTGGGTAACACGGTGAAGCAGGTAAAAGGGATGCAAACTGCCCTGGCCAGGTCGTCGGTGTCACCGGGAACGATGGAGACAGAGATGCACAATCTCAGACAAGAGTTGATGGATCTTGAGGAACAACTGCATGGCAACCGTTCCAGAGAAGAGGCCGGTGAGAGGTCACCTCCTACCATCTTTAACCGGTTGAGGGTGGCTGCTTCAGGTACCGGAAGTTCGTATGGGCCTACATCCACACAGATCAGAAACCTGGAGATAGCCAGGGAGGAGTTCACAAAATTTTCATCTGAACTGAAAAAAATCACCGATTTACAGATACCGGAACTAGAACAACAGTTGATATCAGCGGGAGCGCCATGGGGGAACCTGAAGTAGTTGCCGGAACTTCTTTGTGTAGTTTCTTTCCTAATGTGATAATAGTTTCAGCAGATGGTTCAAAAATAATAATTGTAAGTGAATAACTCTTCGAATTTATTCTTCGGAAATAGTTACTTTTGATTAATCATTGAGTTGAAATCCCATGATCACACTATCGAAAAAACTTCTGCTGTTTCTTCTGTTTTTCCTTGTAACATTTGTTGGGGGAAAGGTTGCGAGTGCCCAGGACCTTGAACTACGTGAAATCTGTTACCTGGACTACCGGACCGATTTTGCCTCGCTGCTTGAGAAGAACAAAGATTCTCTTTTCCCCTCCTCATCAACACTTGGCGCCGTTCATTTCTACCGTGGGCTCTCCTATCTTGAGAACAGCATGTTCCCTGAAGCAATTAGTGACTTCCGGATTGCCAGGACTGATTCCAGTGTGTCGAGAACGTTCTGTAATTTCTATATCGGGGTCGCCTTTTTAAGACTTAACCAGTCTGACAGCATCCTGAAGATTTGCAGCGAAGCACTGAATGTCCCCATCACACAGTTGAGAAATCCATCTTTCTGGCAGAATGCCCCTGTCACACAGGATCATATCTTCTCCGGTTACCTGATTGGGACTGATGAGGCGTTAAACCATCCAACAGACACCAACCTGATTGAAAACTGTCTTGCTTTTGGCATCAAGGATCAGGAATTCCTGGAAGCCTATATCAACTTCGGTGTCTGGAACTTTCAAAATAACCGGTTCAATAAAACAGTTGAATTATACAAACACGCATTAGAACTGGAGCCCAAATACGACTCCACGATCATCCTTTGCATGGGAGTTGTTTACCGCATGGCAGGTGATCCTGATCAATCATTGAAGGCATATATTCTGCTGAAATCGAAATATCCGAGGTTTGCCGAAGGGTATAACAACCGTGGATGCCTGTATGCATATACCGATAAAGACAATAAAGCCATTTCAACATTAACCACTGCGATTCGAAAAGACCATTCGTTACTGGATGCACTCTGTAACAGGGGGCTTGTTTATCTGAAACTGAAAAACTACGACCGGGCGTTCGACGACTTTACGGATGCCATTCAGATCGATCATAAATTCGCTGATGCATATTATTACAGAGGCTTTACCCGCAAGGCAATGGGAGATCTATCCGGTTCCATTGTCGATTACTCGCGTGCCATCGAGCTGAAGAAGTAACAAGAGGTTGTTGATAAAGTTTTTTTTCGGCTGAGAACTTGTCTTCTATTCCAAATACCTTTATCCGGTAAATTTATCTGATCTTCATGCGAAGACTGTTGCTCTATTGTGCTCTCCTGGGATTTCTTTCGATCTCCATAGTATCTTATTCCCAAACACAGGGTGTGTTAAGCAAAAAATGGTATGGAAACTGGTCAATTGGCATCGCCGGAGGGCCCAATATGTACTTCGGGCACCTGAGTGTGAATGACTATTGGCCGGTAAGCGAAAATATTGATGGATGGAGATATGCCGGCAGTTTCTACCTGATGCGACAATTCAGCCATGTATTTGCCCTGCGAGGTCAAGTATTGTATGGAGAACTAGCAGGATCCAAGCGGAGTTTTACAGATGGAACTCCGTACAACATGTATTTTGATGGTACTGTCCTGGAATATAACCTGAATGCTACCTTCAATCTCAGTAATATGCTGTTCAGGTATAAACCCAAACGGATTTTCTTCATCTATGGAACCGTGGGCGTCGGTTTGTCCAACTGGAACACCACAATAAAAGATCTGGCAACACATGAACCGGTTGGTGATCCTGGTTCCGCTGGAAAATGGAGCCGGGCACTGGTTGTTCCTGCCGGCTTGGGGGCCTATTTTAACATTGCAGACAGAGTCAACCTGGGATTTGAATGGACCCTTCGCACAGTCAATTCAGAAATTCTGAATGCTTCAAAAACTCCGGCTGGGTTCCAGTACGATATGTATTCTTTTTTATCCCTTAACCTGGTATTTAATCTCAACCGCAGAAATCCTGTAGAATTGAATGCGGTGCAGGCAACGATGCCTCCAGTCGCATATCCGAAACCCTTACCCGATACTGATACCAAACCCGTTTCAACCACCCCTCTGAGTGTTCCTGATTCCATAACTGCTAGCAAGGCTGACCCAAGTCAACCGGTTGAATTATCCCCGGAACAAATGGTGATTATGGCGGACACGGTTATGCCTGACACGACAATGGCTGACAACACATCCGCACAACCTGATGTTCCGGAGGAGGTTACAAATCCCCAACCATATCAGCTGCCCGGTCTCGAAGCAGATCTTTTTTATCGTGTCCAGATCTTCTCCTCCAAAACAGGCCAGCGAACAGCCCGCAGTATTCAGTCCTATTTCAAACTAAACCTGCCTGTTGAAAAGGAGTTGACAGAAGGGTATTACAGGTATTATATCGGAGAGTTCGAAGACGAAAAAGAAGCCAAACAATTTGTCGCCAGCCTGCGAACTAAACCCGGAATGAAAGGAGCCTTTGCAGTCAAATATATAAATGGCAGACGAGAACTGACGCACCCGAAGTGAGGTAGGGAGGTAGGGAGGTAGGGAAGTAGGGAAGTAGGGAGGTAGGGAGGTAGGGAAGTAGGGAGGTAGGGAGGTAGGGAGG
>CALCGJ010000167.1 GCA_937900965.1 uncultured Bacteroidota bacterium
CGTCGCGAAGTTCACCAGTAGCATCGTTGCATTGTTGGGAGGGGCTGTAATCGGACGTGAAGGCCTATGATCCAGATGAGCGCCTCCATTTTTTATATCGTCCACAAATTCATTCCAAAAGAGTGGCCTCGCATTGACCGGGGCAGGATGCTGATTGCCGGAGGAGCTGCAGGGCTTGCCGCTGCTTTTAACACTCCACTGGGAGGGATCGTATTTGCCATTGAAGAGCTCACCCGCACCCACCTGAACGCATTTAAATCCTCACTGCTCTATGCCGTAATTTTCTCCGGGATGACCGCGCAGTGGATCCTCGGCCCATACCTCTTCCTCGGATTTCCAAAGGTTGATGCTGTCGGGTTTTCTATGCTCGGATATGTGATCCTCTTCAGTTTTATAACTGGCTTGGCCGGAGCATATGAAGGGAAACTGATTCTGCAACTGATCTACCTGAAGCGGAAGCTGAAAAAACCGGTATTCCGGATCCTGTGGGTTGGCCTGGCTGGTGTAGCTCTTGCTTTTATGTTCTATTTCAACAAAGATGCTGCTTTTGGTCCCGGCAAGGAGGTCATGATCAATATCCTGTTCAAGACAGGTGAACAGGAGTCCTCAATCTGGTTACTTCTGAGCCGTTATTTCGGAGCCATTATCTCCTATACCACCGGTATCGCAGGAGGTGTTTTTGCCACTTCACTCTCCTCCGGATCTATCATCGGTGAACTGCTGATGGATCTGTTCAACCTACCCCACGAAAATAAGTTGCTGATCCTGGTCGCCATGATCGGGTTTCTGACCGGGTTAACCCGCGCTCCCTTTACCTCCTCTATCCTTGTGCTGGAGATGACCGACAGGCATTCGGCCATCTTCATGTTCATCCTGGCCGGACTTATATCCTCAGTCGCCGCCCGTCTCATCGACAAGAAGTCGTTGTATGAGAGACTGGAGTGGAATTATCTAAGATAGAGACGAAGTCAGAGGTCAGAGGTTAGAAGTTAGAGCTGGAAATTTGAAGTATGAAATGCGAAGTACTGTTTATGGCTCGAAATAAGTGGCTGTATATTATTGTTAGTGTGCTGATCCTCGTCTCTCAAAATTGTGAATATTTTACTAACTTTGCCTGAATCAAATACATGAAAATCAATTGCCATGAAAAAACATCTCCTCTCTATTTCCAGCGGATTGATCCTGATGCTTTACGGGACAACAGCACTGGCGCAGATTCCGATGTTACCACAGCAGGTTGTTATGGGACCGGGATATGCCAACGAAGTCTATTACCAATTTACAACGTTCAATACCTTTGAAGCCCCACGAGCTTCCTGGGACATTTCATTCAGAACCTCGCCGGAAAGTGCTGCAGTCCTGATCAATGACGGCAACCTGGCTATTTTATGGTCATATCCCTGGGCAGATACTACAGGATGGGCCACTCTCGACACATTCGGATTATATATGGTTGCACAAATGTTCAATGATCCGGATGATTGGGAAAACGGCGCGTTTAACCGCTATTCAACCGGCTATCCCAATTATGGTTGGGGAGTCTACAACCCGGCGACACAGATCATTACAGGCGACTCTATTTACGTCATGCAACTGGCGGATGGCAGCTTCAAGAAGGTTTGGATCGTGAAAAAAAACACCCTGGAAAACAGCTGGCTCTTCCGGTATGCCAACCTGGATGGATCCGATTCTCAGGAGATTACATTGGACTGTAACCCATATACCAGCAAAGATATGGTGGGATTCAATATGCAGACAAACCTACCTGTCGACTATCAGCCGGTTAAAGAGAGCTGGGACATCCTTTTTACCAAATACATGGCCTGGCATCCTACAGGAGCTCCGGTTGTTGTGACAGGAGTGCTGAGCAACCCGGCCATCGTTGCGAAGAAGTTCTACCCAGTCGATCCTGAATTCAACGACTGGCAATCAGCTCCATGGGACAGCAGCCGTTCGACTATCGGGTGGGATTGGAAATGGTTTGACCTGAGTTCGTTCACCTATTCCATTGTTGACTCCATGGTCTTTTACGTGAAAGAACAGGCCGGAAATGTCTACCGCCTCAAATTCACAGGATTTGAAGGCACCTCTACCGGGGTCATCGACTTTGGAATCGCCGTGGTTCTCCATGTCGGGATCGATGAAAGCAGGCAATCTGACGTTCATGTCAAACTCTGGCCTAATCCTGCCACGGATCTCCTCAACATCGGTATCGAAACCCAGAAGCCGGGATATGAAACAGTTGGGGTATCTATTCTTGATATGACAGGAAGGCTGATCCGCACAGAGCAATTACCATCCGGGCAAGATCAGGCAACCTGGAACATTCAGGAACTTTCACCGGGACCCTATCTGCTGATCGTCACATCGGGAAATGACCGCTCTGTCAGGAAGTTTTCTAAACTCTGACAGTGATCTGCAGTAGGCAGTAGGCAGTGGGCAGTGGGCAGT
>CALCGJ010000168.1 GCA_937900965.1 uncultured Bacteroidota bacterium
CCTTAATCCTCCCCTTGAAGGGGAGGAAATCCCGCAGAGCGGAGTAAGTCCCCTTCAGGGGATTTAGGGGTGAGAATGTAGGAAATACGAAATACGAAAAAAAAGAAATACAGAAACCAACCCAACATCACATGAAAAAAAGTCTACTGATTCTTCTGACCGGGATTGTCACGATCGGATTAACGACTTCAGCTTTCTCCCTTGAAAATAAGGTAGAGCCGCGATTAATTGCGGCTTCCGAGAAAAAAGAGAAAACTGAAAAAACCGATAAAGACAAGGTCAAAGAAGACTCTGTCATGAATTCCGGCCTGGTGAGTGGCCTGAAATGGCGGAGCATTGGCCCGGCATACACTTCTGGTCGGATTGCCGATTTTGCAGTTAACCCAAAGAATCACAGCGAATGGTATGTGGCAGTGGCATCGGGGAACATCTGGAAAACGGAAAATAACGGAACAACTTTTGAGCCCATTTTCGACAAATATGGCGCCTATGCCATCGGGTGTGTCACCATTGATCCCAACAACACCAACGTAGTGTGGGCCGGAACGGGCGAGAACAACCACCAGCGGGCCCTTGGTTACGGCGACGGGGTTTACAAAAGCATCGACGGCGGGAAGAGCTGGAAGAATATGGGGTTGAAAGAGTCGCGACAGATCGGAGGTATCCTGGTAGACCCCTTCAATTCTGATGTCGTTTATGTTGCTGCAGAGGGATCGGTCTGGGGTCCCGGCGGTGAACGCGGTCTCTATAAAACGACAGATGGCGGCAAGACATGGAACAAGGTACTCGAGATCAGCGAACATACAGGCGTGAACAATGTGGTGATGGACCCTCGTAATCCGGATGTTCTCTACGCAACAGCAGAACAGCGCCGCCGGCACGTCTTCACAAAAATTGGCGGCGGACCCGAATCGGCGATTTATAAGTCGACCGATGCCGGAGCCACCTGGGACAAGCTCACCGATGGACTTCCCGGAGGCGACAAAGGAGGGATTGGGATTGCCATCTCCCCCGTTGACCCGGATGTGATCTATGCGATCATCGAAGCAGCCGGTGAATCGGGAGGATTTTTCCGCAGTACCGACCGGGGGGCATCGTGGAAGAAAATGAGCGACCATGCGGCATCAGGGCAGTATTATAACGAAATTTACTGCGATCCGAAGGATGTGGATAAAGTTTACTCCACAGAAACCCGTTCCGCTGTAACTGAAGACGGGGGTAAGACCTGGAACCGCATCAGTAACAATAACCGCCATGTGGATGATCACGCCATATGGATCGATCCGGATAATACCGATCATTTCTTAATTGGTGGTGATGGCGGTATCTACGAGACCTTCGATGCGGGAAAAGAATATATCTTCAAGCCCAACCTTCCCGTAACGCAGTTTTACCGGGTACAGGTCGACAACTCCGAACCTTTCTATTACGTTTATGGCGGTACCCAGGACAACAACAGCATGGGAGGGCCTTCACAAAATACCAGCCGGGGTGGCGTACTCAGCGACGATTGGTTTGTAACGAACGGAGGTGACGGTTTCTGGTCGCAGATCGATCCCGAAGATCCCAATATCGTCTATGCCGAAGCCCAGTATGGTTACATGGTACGGTACGACCGCCTGAGCAAGGAGTCGGTCGACATCCGGCCCGAACCAGGGAAAGGAGAGGATAGCTACAAGTGGAACTGGAACACCCCCCTGATCATCAGTCCACATTCACACACCCGCCTATATTGTGCGGCTAACAAAGTATTCCGTTCCGATGACAGGGGAAACACCTGGGAGGTGATCAGTGATGATCTCACCGCACAGATCGACCGAAATACCTGGCCTGTGATGGATAAATTCTGGAGCGTCGATGCCGTGCAAAAAGATGTATCCACATCACTTTACGGTGAGATAGTATCGCTGGAGGAATCTCCGGTGAAAGAGGATCTGCTCTACGTTGGGACCGATGACGGCTTGATCCAGATTACCGAAGATGCCGGAAAAAACTGGACGAAAATCGCAATGTTTCCGGGGATCCCTGAATATACCTATGTAAGTGATATCCTCGCATCAAAATTTGACGAGAATGTCGTCTATGCATCTTTCGACAATATCCTGCGCGACGACTTCAAACCTTATGTGTTGAAGAGTACCGACAAAGGGAAGAGTTGGAGCTCTATCACCGGCAACCTTCCCGAAAATCACACGGTTCACTCCATCCAGGAGGATTTTATAGATCCGGACCTGCTTTTCGTTGGGACCGAATTCGGCTGTTTTTTCACTGTCGACGGAGGAGTGAACTGGATCCAGCTAAAATCGGGAATTCCAACTATCGCAGTAAAAGATATCGCCATCCAGAAACGCGAAAGCGACCTGGCGCTGGCCACCTTCGGAAGAGGGTTTTACATTCTTGACGACTACTCCCCGTTGCGTGACCTTAACAAGGAGACCCTTGACCAGGAGGGTTATATCTTTCCGGTAAAAGATGCCCTGATGTACCTCCCAACGCGTGGGAAATATGGTCAGGGTTCTACTGTTTACAGCGCTAAGAATCCGGATTTCGGTGCCATCTTCACCTATCATATCAAAGAGGTTCCCGAGACGAAAAAACAGATCCGTAAAAAGGAGGAGAAAGAGCTTTTCAAAGAGGGAAAACCGATTCCCCAGCCAACTGAAGCAGAGCTCAGGGAGGAGAAACAGGAGCTATCGCCATACATCACATTCACCATAACAGATGCAGCTGGTACTCCTGTCAGGGTTTTCCGCAAATCTGCAGGCAAAGGGATCAACCGTGAGAACTGGGACCTGAGGTACCAGTCGACACGCAGTGTAGATACAAAAGAATCATGGGATCCGAAAAAAGACAATGGCAGCGGTGTGCTGGCGATGCCCGGAACCTATGCCGTTTCTCTTTCCATGACTGCCGGTGGAGAGACCACACAACTTGCCGGACCCGTGGAGTTCCAGGTTATACCACTGAACAACACTACCCTGCCGGCGGCTGACCGTCAGGCTATGGTAGCCTTCCACACCCAGGTTGCAGAGTTATCGCGTGTGATGCGCGGAACGGAATCTTATGCTGATCAGTTGCTCGAACGCACCAACGACCTCCTTCAGGCATTAAACAGCATTCCCGGTGGTTCTCCGGAGCTGATGAAGAGGGCGAGGGAGATCCAGCTCCAGCTTGATGAGATCATCAATGTCAGGTTCAACCGCCGTACAGGCAAACCAAGCGACGAAGAGAATCCGCCAGCTCCGGTACCGTTGAATGACAGGCTGGGCAAACTGACTTGGAGCTCCTGGTCATCGACCGGAGATCCAACACAAACAGCCAAAACTGCCTTTGCGATCCTGGAGGAAGAGTTTCCTCCGGTATATGACCAGATCAAGCAGATTGGGGAAGTTGAGCTGCCGGCATTGGAAATTGCAGCAGAAGAGCTGGGTGCACCGGTAACGCCGGGCAGGTTGCCGGTGTGGAGGAAGTAAGCTTGCCCCTAAATCCCAATTTGCTTCGTCGGCAGTGTAGTGGAGGTGTGTCGATACGAGGTTGCTTCGTCGCTGGCAGTTAGTTTGCGTTTTACCAGAACGAGGTTGCT
>CALCGJ010000169.1 GCA_937900965.1 uncultured Bacteroidota bacterium
GAATTGTGGTTGTGGACTATAACTGGTGCATTGGCTGCAGGTATTGCATGGCTGCATGCCCTTACGGAGCGAGGCATTTCAACTGGGGTGAGCCGACTATTCCTGATGATGAGTTAAATACAAATGTGTCTTATTTGGGCAACAGACCAAGAATGAAAGGGGTAGTGGAAAAATGCACGTTTTGTATTCAACGGGTTCGAGATGGCAAATACCCTTCATGCGCCGAAATTTGCCCGGTGGGAGCCAGGAAATTTGGAAACCTGTTGGATCCTGAAAGTGAAATAAGATATATTCTGGAAAATAAACGTGTTATAGTTTTAAAGGAAGAATTAAACTTTCAGCCTAAATTCTACTATTTCTTTGGAGCCTGAGAAGTTCTGTTCTATATAAAATATCTAAGATATCTAAAATATCGTATTATGAATTTTATTCGTTTTATAACAGGCACCATAAAAATAATTTTCAAGGGGAGCAAAGTTTATTATGCCTGGCTGTTTGTTCTTGTATGCTTAATCGTCTGGGGTGGATTTGGCTACTATGGTCAGTTGAGTGAGGGACTGATAAAAACTCACATGCGGGATTCGGTATCATGGGCTTTTTATATTGGAAATTTCACATTTCTTGTCGGAGTTGCAGCCGCAGCAGTTATGTTAGTTGTGCCTGCCTATATCTATAATTGGAAACCAATCAAAGAGATCGTAATATTTGGTGAATTGCTGGCCGTTTGTGCGGTTATCATGAGTATCTCATTTATTGTCGTAGATATTGGAAATCCGTTAAGATTCTGGCATATGCTACCTGGAATTGGCACAATGAACTTTCCTGATTCTATGCTTTCATGGGATTTTTTCGTTCTGAGTTTATACTTGCTAATCAATTTATTTGTTGTAACATATCTGTTATATTGTATCTTCTATAAAAAGGAATACAGGAAAACACTGGTGTTAACACTTGTTTTATCCAGTATCCCAATGGCGGTTGCCATTCATACCGTAACAGCATTTCTTTACAACGCATTGCCTGCCCGTATTTTTTGGAACAGCGCATTACTTGCCCCGAGATTTTTAGCTTCAGCATTCTGTTCAGGTCCGGCTATTCTGTTGATTTTATTTCAAATACTTAGGAAAACCACCAAATTTGAGATAAAAAATGAGGCGATTTGGACAATTGCTGAGCTTATGGTATACTCAATGTCCATCTATTTATTCTTTACGGTTGCTGAGCTTTTTAAAGAGTTTTATTCAGGAACTGAGCATATTTTATATTGGGAATATTTGCTTTTCGGGATAGGTGATAACAAAGAAATTATCTTATATAGCTGGTCCTCTATCATTATGGGATTTATTGCATTTGTCCTCTTCTTAATTCCTAAAACCAGGAAAAATTTTGTGACGTTAAATATTGGAGCTGTCCTGATATACATCAGCGTTTATCTTGAGAAAGGAATTGCTCTTATCATTCCGGGATTTACACCGGATGTTTTAGGCCAGATTTATGTTTATACCCCATCAATGACTGAAATCAGAACAGCAGTATTGATATTTTCTTCCGGATTTTTACTTTTTACTTTCCTGGTGAAAATTGCGATAGCTATAATATTTGAAAACTACAACATTGATAGTTTGGATCGAAAAAGGATGACTCAGGGGGAATTAATATGATAAAACCCCATACATATATATGCACGGTCTTGCTCCTGTCTTTCTTTCTGACTAATCTTTGTACTGCTCAGACGGTTCACGGTTTTGTCTATGAGCAGAATGACCAGAATCAACGTGTCCCGTTGACTGGAGTGAACGTCTATTGGGTGAACACAACCCGTGGAACCAGCACTGATACCGATGGAAATTTCAGTCTCTCTGCGGATAATACAACTGACTATCGGTTGGTCTTCAGTTTGATGGGATTTGCGAAGGATACGTTGATTGTGGAGTCGGATTTTCGGCCGGTTAAATTGGAGATGCATTCCACAGAGCAATTACTCGGGGAGGTGGTGGTGAAGGGAAAAATAGAAGACTCCTACCTCTCAAAACTGAACCCGCGATATACTCAGGTAGTAACAGGAGGTGAGCTCGAGCGATCAGCCTGTTGCAACCTGGCTGAAAGTTTCGAAACCAACGCTTCAGTAGATGTCTCCTACAGTGATGCCATTTCAGGAGCCCGACAGATACAGTTGCTTGGTTTGTCGGGGTTATACAGCCAGATTATGACCGAGAATGTTCCACTGATTACCGGGTTGGCGGCATCGAATGGACTGAGTTATATCCCCGGACCGTGGATGGAATCTATCCAGATCGCCAAAGGTTCTGCCTCGGTCAGGCACGGATATGAGTCCATCACCGGCCAAATTAATGTGGAATACAAGAAACCTGAGGATAGTGAAAAATTGTTCCTGAACCTCTATGGAAACAGCAACCAGCGGGTTGAACTGAACGGAAACGGAACAATCCGGATCAACGATAAGCTCAGTACCATGTTGCTGATCCATGGCAGCACCATGCAACACAAATTTGACAGGAATGGCGACGGTTTCATGGACCTTCCACTCTCGACCACCCTGACTGCCATGAACCGGTGGGACTACATCAATCCCGAACGTTTTAGCTCACGGTTTGCTGTTAAATACCTCTATGAAGAACGCGATGGAGGACAGATGGACTTTGATCCGAAAACCTTTGCTTTCGATACCTCCGGAATCAGCAACGGTTCGAAGAGATATGGTATAGGGATCAAAACCAACCGCCTTGAGCTGTTGTGGAAGAACAGGGTCCTGTTGGGTAACTCCGAAAATTCGTTCCTGGATCTTAACTTTTCCGGGATCAACCATCAGCAGGATGGCTTTTACGGGATTAACAGGTACCATGGTCATGAACAGCGCTTTCAGGCACAAACAACTCTATCCACGGGCTTCAATGAAAACATGCACAGGATCTCAGCCGGATTCAGCTATTCCCTGGATGATTATTCCGAAAACTATACCCAGCATCAGCTGTTATATGGAATCCCGGCATCAGCGGATTCCATCTCAAAAGGTCTTTTTCCCTTCAAAAAAGATAGTCTTGTCACATTCAACCGGGACCGTGCCGAATGGGTGGCGGGCGCTTTTCTGGAGTACACCTTTGATCTATGCCCTGTATTAATAGCGATTGCCGGAGTTCGTGTGGATTATAACAACCTTTACGGAGTGCTCTTTACACCCAGGCTGCATCTCCGTCATCAGATCAACGAAACAACGATCATCCGTGCTTCGGTGGGTAAGGGGTATCGGACTGCAAACCTGCTGGCAGAGAACAGCAACCTCTTTATAAGTCAGCGTACCTGGCATATGGATGAAACACTTGACCAGGAGGAGGCCTGGAATTTTGGACTCAACTTCACAAAAGATTTCAACCTGTTCAAACGGAACGCTCAATTCAGCTTCGATATCTATCAGACCAGCTTTGTCAACCAGGTGATTGTGGATGTTGACAGCATGCCAACAGAGGTTTTCTTTTACAACCTCGACGGAAATTCCTATTCCATCAGTTTGCAGGCCCAGGTAACGGTCAAACCCCTCGAAGGGTTAACAGTTACCGGCGCTTTCCGCCTTAATGAAGTTAAGGTGACCGAGGGTAGCAGGCTGAAAACCAAAGCTCTGGTGAATGCCTACAAGGGACTGTTGACCCTGTCGTACACCACTCCCCAGGAACTTTGGACGTTTGACCTGACAGGACAATTGAACGGTCCGGCACGGCTTCCCGATTCCGATAAACTTCCTCCGGAGTTGCAGCGACCAGACAAATCGCCTGCATGGTTTAACCTTATGGCTCAGGTATCAAGGAGCATAGGTAAATTCGAAATTTACCTGGGTGGAGAGAACCTCACCAATTACCGGCAACTGGATCCGATCCAGCAATATGAATCCCCTTTCCAGCCTTATTTCGATGGCTCAGTGGTATGGGGCCCGATCACTGGAATCATGGTGTACGTCGGGGTGAGGTATATGTTGAAGTAAGAAGGAAGAAGAATTAAGAAGAATTAAGAAGATTTCTTGTTTGTTAGGGTTTTACCATATCTTTGTATTGGCTCATTCAAGTGAAAGATCTGTAGAAACCGATGAAATTAATCAGGATTATTAATTCCAGCATACGTAATAAACTAATCTTTTGGTTTGTTTTTGTTTCACTTTTTGTTGGTCTCGTGAGTTATATCAGTCTCAGGACAATCCAGGATTTTGAGAGTCATTACGCACAAATCTTCTCTAAATCAATGCCCCTTCAGCAATATCTGGAGGAGATGAGATTCAACTGTCTGAGACTTGTTTCTTCTGCTTCAGAATTCGGATATATTATGGCAGAAAGCAAGAATCTTGCTGAAGGATCTCCTATACAAAATGAAAAAGAGCTGATTCAACAGTCATGCAAATCATGTCATGAAGCCTTTCGTCAATATGAGGAGTTAGTAAAAAAGTCATTTCCTGAAGCCAATGAACATATAGATCAGATTAGAAAGGGAGGCATTCTGCTTCATACATCGGCAGAGGAGTTCGTTGCCATGAAAACAAACGGAATCACCGGCGACGAAGCATTGGAGCAGAAAGAGAAGATGGAAAACGGTGAAATTGAATTTCTCAATACCATCAACAGGATTATTGTTAAAACAACTGATCTGTTGGAGAAAGAGAAGACACAACTGGCAACCAAGATGTATTCTTCTTCTAGAAATATCCTGTTTTTAAGCGGACTAACGTTTATTATCAGTTTATTAATCGGTGTTCTGGTTTCCAGGTCTATATCAAAACCTATAACAAAACTTACACAACTGGCAAATGATTTTCAGGCAGGGAATTTTGATGCTGTAATTGATATCAAATCGGCCGATGAAGTCGGAGTACTGGGGAGGAGCTTTCATGAAATGGCTGTCAAAATAAAGCAGCTAATTGCAAAATTGGAGGATGAGATACAGCTTAGCAATGATGCTCACGAAACGATCCTTGAAAGTGAAGAGTTGTTTCGGAGGTTGTTTGATGAATCAGCTGAACCTAATTTAATTCTTGATGAATCGGGTTTCACGAATTGTAATCCTGCAACAGTTACTGCACTTAAATATTCCTCCAGGGATGATATACTGAATAAACAGCCGTGGGAATTATCTCCTGAAAAACAACCCGATGGTCAGATATCATCCGATAAAGCAATGATGATGATAAATACCGCTATTGCAGAAGGATATCATCGTTTTGAGTGGATCCATACAAAATCTGATGGAAGCGACTACCCTGTTGAGGTAATGCTGACTCTAATTCAATTAAAAGGCAAACAGGTCCTTTTTACTGTTTGGCGAGACATCACCTCACGTATTGAAATGGAGAAGTTAAGAAACTCACTCTATGAGATATCCGAAGCTGTTCATCATACCCCGGATCTCGATTCTCTGTATAAGCGCATCCATGATATAGTGAAGGAATTGATGCTTGCAAATAATTTTTACATTGCTCTTTACGATGAGAATTCAGATTTGATTAGTTTCCCTTATTTTGTTGATGAGGTGGATGAAGTCAGTGCCCCTATCAAACCCGGGAGAAGTTGTTCTGCATATGTATTGAGAACAGGGGAGCCGGTCATCATTGATTTGGAATTATCGGATGAACTGAACCGCACCGGAGAGGTAGATGTTGTTGGTGAGCCATCGGATGTTTGGCTGGGAGTGCCTCTCAAAGTAAACAACAAGACTATTGGGGTGATGGTAGTCCAGGATTACAAGGATGAACAAGCTTATGGTGAAAAAGAGAAGGAGATATTGATGTTCGTCTCCGAACAGGTTGCCTATGCAATTTATAAGAAAAGCACAGAGGGAAAACTCAAGGAATATACAGCCGAGATGGTGCAATTGAATGCCGAAAAAGATAAATTCTTTTCAATTATTGCCCATGATTTAAAAAGCCCTTTCAACACCCTTGTCTCTTTTAGCCAACTTCTTGAGGAACAGGTCAGGGAAAAGGACCTGGAAGGAATCGAAAAGTTTTCAAAAATAATCCTCCAATCTGCGACGCGAGGAATGGACTTGTTGATGAACCTGATGGAATGGTCGCGGGCACAAACCGGCAGGATGGATTTCAAGCCTGCGGATCATCAGATGACTGACCTGATTAACCGGGTTACAACATTATTCATCGATATTGCGGGACAAAAATCCATAACCATTAATCTGGATTTAACTTCCGGAGTGCTTGTTGCAGTTGATAAAGAAATGATCGCTACCGTATTGAGAAACCTGGTCTCGAATGCCATTAAATTTACGGCTCCAGGTGGGAACATAACCGTTTCGACCCATGTAACGATGAGCGAAGCAGTTGTTTCGGTATGCGATTCAGGAGTTGGAATACCTCCTGATAAAATTGACAAATTATTCCGCGTTGGCCAATCCAATTCAACACCGGGCACCCAAAATGAAAAAGGAACCGGCCTTGGGTTGATCCTCTGCAAAGAATTTGTTGAGAAACATGGCGGCAGGATCTGGGTCGAAAGTATCGAAAAGAAGGGGAGTGTATTCTATTTCACGCTGCCGCTGAAGGAGCGTGAGACGTAAGAGGTGAGACGTTTTTCACGCAAAGGCGCCAAGGACCGCGAGGACGCAAAGTTTTCTAAAGATTGTTCACTAACCGATGGATATTTCCTTTCATCAGGGCTCCATTAAAGTTTAGCAGCAAACCAAGTTTTAACTTCGACAGTTTCAAGTAGGTCAACGTTTGTGCAAAGTGCACGGGAGCAAGGAATTCAATAGCTTTTAGTTCAATAATCACTTTCTGATTTACAAGAATATCAACCCGATAGCCAACATCCATGCGTACATCTTTATATATGAATGGGAGCGGCACCTGTTGACTGATTTCAAGACCCAATTGTCTTAGATCAAATGCCATGGCATTTTCATAAACCGATTCAAGGAGTCCAGGGCCCGTATTTCTGTGTAATTCAACACTTGCATTAATAATCATACTAGCGATCTCATTTTCGTTCATAATGATAGGTTATAATTTTTGCGACTTCGCGATACTTCGTGCCTTTGCGGTCCTCCGCGCCTTTGCGTGAACCGTTTGCCTATTAATCCGGGAAAAGGCCAAAAGGTTATACATCACATCCGGTATTTTGTAAAAAAAAAGGCTACCCTGAATTGGACAGCCTTTGAATCGGATGGATAGTCGTTATTTTTTGGTCGAATTCTTCGCCGCCTTCGCCTTCACTACCGCCTGTGCCGCTGCCAACCGGGCAATAGGTACGCGGAACGGCGAACAGCTAACATAGTTGAATCCCTGCTGGAAGCAGAATTCAATTGATGCCGGCTCTCCACCATGCTCTCCGCAAATGCCGATCTTCAGATCTTTGCGGACTTTACGGCCCCTCTCAACAGCGATCTTGATCAGCTCACCCACCCCTTCAAAATCGATTACCTGGAACGGATCAACCGGCAGGATCTTTTTCTCGAGGTAGTCGGGGAGGAACCCACCGATATCATCACGTGAGAAACCAAAACTCATCTGGGTGAGGTCGTTTGTTCCAAATGAGAAGAACTGGGCAGTGCGGGCAATCTGGTCTGCTGTAAGACAGGCTCTCGGGATCTCAATCATGGTCCCAACCATATGAGGAATCTCCTTGATCTTCATCCTGGTACAAACTTCCTGGTAAACCCTGTCAATCAGCTCAAATTGGTCTTTCAGCTCATTCGCCGAACAGGTAACGGGGATCATAATCTCGGGGAAGGGTCTCTTTTTTTCTTTCAACAGCTCAGCGGTTGCTTCGAAGATGGCTTTCACCTGCATCTCAGTGATTTCGGGATAGGTAATCCCCAATCGTACTCCCCGATGGCCCATCATAGGGTTGCTTTCGCTCAGAGCCTCAGCTCTTCGGTTAAACTCCGACGCAGAGATGTTCAGGCTCTCAGCCAGTTGTTTCCTGCCATCTGCGCTATGAGGGATAAATTCATGTAAGGGAGGATCAAGGGTCCGGATAGTTACCGGGTAGCCATCCATGGCTTCCATTGTGCCTTTCATGTCGGCTTTAACGTATGGGTAGAGTTCATCCAGTGCTTTCCTACGTTCGGCAACAGATTTTGAAGCGATCATCTTGCGCAGGAGGAAGAGGGGTTTCTCAGCATTTTTTCCGTAAAACATATGCTCTGTCCGGAAAAGACCAATCCCTTCAGCTCCGAAAGCACGTGCTTTTGAAGCATCTTCGGGAGTGTCGGCATTGGTTCGCACCTTCATGGTACGAACGGCATCGCATATTTTCATGAATGCCCGGAAGTCGGGATTTTCTTCTGCTGCTTTGATCATCGGCATATCCCCTTCGTAGATATAACCTTTTGATCCGTTGAGGGAGATGAAATCACCCTCTTTCAGGATCTTATCATCAATGGTAAGTGTCTTTTTGGCAGCTTCAATTCTCAGTCCTCCGGCGCCAACAATGCAACATTTCCCCCAACCCCTGGCTACGAGGGCGGCATGACTGGTCATCCCGCCACGTGCGGTGAGAATGGCGATGGCAGCACGCATCCCTTCAATATCTTCAGGGTTAGTCTCTTCCCTGACGAGGATGACCTGAATCCCCTTCTTTTTCCATTCTACGGCGGCTTCCGAAGTAAAGACTATCCTTCCCGTAGCTCCACCGGGACCGGCAGGCAGACCTTTGGCAACAGGCTTGGTTACCGCTTCAATAGCAGGGTCAAGGATTGGATGCAGCAATTCGTCGAGCTGGCTGGGTTCAACACGGATCACAGCATCCTCTTTGGAGATCAGCTTTTCATTATACATGTCGAGAGCCATCTTAACGGCGGCCGGACCGTTTCGTTTCCCTACACGACACTGAAGCATATATAACGCTCCATCCTGGATTGTAAACTCGATATCCAGCATGTTCTTGTAGTGTTTTTCAAGGTTGAGTTGGATTTTGTTCAGGGCTTTGTAAACTTTTGGCATAGCTGTTTCGAGCGATTCCAGGTGAATAGTGTGCTCGTTCTTGCCTACCTCGTTGATGGGATTCGGGGTGCGAATACCGGCTACAACATCTTCTCCCTGTGCGTTAGCCAGCCACTCTCCGTAAAAGTAGTTCTCTCCGGTAGCCGGGTTCCGGGTGAATGCAACCCCTGTGGCAGAGCTCTCGCCCATATTGCCAAATACCATCGATTGAACGTTAACTGCTGTTCCCCATTCGTGCGGAATTCCTTCGATATGGCGATAGGAGATGGCCCGTTTCCCGTTCCAACTCTGGAATACGGCGCCAATCGCTCCCCAGAGTTGTTCCATAGGATCTTCAGGAAATGGTTTGCCCAGGACCTCTTTTACCTTCTTTTTGTATATATCGATCAGCTTCTTCAGGTCATCTGTGGTTAGTTGTGTATCGGTAAGGTAACCCTTGCTCTCTTTCATATTGTGAAGCTCGCGTTCAAGTTGGACCCGAACCCCTTTTCCCTCTTTCGGCTCTATACCTGCAGCTTTCTCCATCACCACATCTGAATACATCTGTATCAAGCGGCGCTGAGAATCGTATACAAACCGGGGATTACCTGTTTTTTTGATCAGCCCGTCGCGGGTCACATCATTCAGACCGACATTCAAAACTGTCTCCATCATTCCCGGCATCGAAGCCCTGGCACCGGATCGGACTGATACCAGCAACGGATTCTTTTTATCACCAAAGATGGCTCCCATCTCAGCTTCTGTATTTTTCAGCGCTGCGGTAAGCTGTTTATTCAATTCGGGTGGATATTTTTTACCATGATCGTTGAACCAGGTACAAACTTCCGTTGTGATGGTAAAACCGGCAGGTACCGGTAAGCCTATATTGACCATTTCGGCCAGGTTAGCGCCTTTGCCACCCAGCAGGTTTTTCATTTTTGCAGTTCCATCGGCTCTTTTGCCGCCAAAAAAGTAGACATACTTTTTTACGTTCGCATCTTTTGACATATTCTAATAGGATTTAGTGTTTCGTTTCAGGGTGCAAAATTAAGAAAAATTCCACTTCGCCGGAAGAATGGGAGAGGTAAATTCAGTATTCGATCTTGCCGATATTGTTCATGTTCCACAGGATCCACTGCTGACGTTCAAGGAGGTATTGAGAAGGATTAACAGGATTTCTCCTTCGCGGATCAGGCAGGATAGCGGCGATCAGGGCAGATTCCCCACGCGTCAGTTTGGAAGCGGGTTTATGGTAGTAAGTTTGGGATGCGGCTTCTGCGCCATAGATGCCGTTGCCCATCTCGATCACGTTGAGGTAGACCTCCATGATCCTCCTCTTGCTCCAGGAGAGTTCAATCAGAAAGGTAAAATAAACCTCCATTCCTTTTCGTACCCACGATCGCTGAGGCCAGAGAAACACATTCTTGGCGGTTTGCTGGGTAATGGTACTGGCGCCCCGAAGCCGCTTTCCCTGCTGCTTCTTATTATATTCCTGCGCCTTTTCAATGGCATTCATATCAAACCCGAAATGGTCCATAAAGCGGTTGTCCTCGGATGCGATCAAAGCTACCTGCAGATTTGGGGATATTTCTGACAGGGGCACCCAATCCTTGTATAGCTTGTGCACCTGGCCTTTGGCTGGCTCCTCCATCAACCTAATCACCATCAGAGGAGTGATGGGGGGTGGAACGAATTTATAAAGCAGGACAATGAAGATCGTGGCGCCAAAGAAGCCAATAATAAGGTAGAGAGCAATTTTGAAAAACCGGTTGCTGATTTTACGCATAAAGATTCAGGTGTAGAAGACAAAGATAAAAGGAATTGG
>CALCGJ010000170.1 GCA_937900965.1 uncultured Bacteroidota bacterium
GGGTGCGGGGAAACGGGATCACGTCGCGGATATTGCTCATCCCGGTTACAAAGAGAATCAGTCGCTCAAATCCCAGACCAAACCCGCTGTGTGGTGCTGTGCCAAAACGACGTGTATCAAGATACCACCAGATATCTTTTTCGGGGATATTCATCTCTTTGATCCGCTTGAGAAGCTGGTCGTAATTCTCCTCTCTCTGGGATCCACCGATAATTTCACCGATGCGTGGAAAGAGTACATCCAGTCCTCTGACAGTCTTGTTATCGGCGTTCTGCTTCATATAAAAAGCCTTGATATCTTTGGGATAGTCGGTGAGCATAACAGGGCAGTGGAAGTGCTTCTCAACAAGGTACCTTTCATGCTCGGCCTGCAGATCTGAACCCCAATCGACAGGAAATTCCCATTTCTGCCCTGATGCCTTCAGGATCTCCACACCCTCGGTATAAGTAAGCCGTTCAAATTTACTCTCCACAATCTGTTTAAGCCTGTCAATGAGTTCATTGTCATACATCTTGTTGAGAAATTCAAGATCATCCATGCAATGATCCAGTGCATATTGCATCAGGTACTTCAGGAAATCTTCGGCCAGGTCCATGTTGTCATGGATGTCGTAAAATGCCATCTCGGGCTCAATCATCCAGAATTCGGCCAGGTGCCTGGGGGTGTTGGAGTTCTCGGCCCTGAAGGTAGGTCCGAACGTATACACCAGGGATAGAGCCATGGCACCAAGTTCAGCTTCAAGTTGACCAGAGACGGTTAAGTTGGTCTCCTTTCCAAAGAAATCTTCAGCATAGTCAACTTTCCCTTCAGGGGTAAGGGGTGGATTTAGGGGGTCGAGAGTGGTGACCCGGAACATGGCTCCAGCTCCTTCGGCATCCGATCCGGTGACAATCGGTGAGTGGAGATAAAAGAAACCATGATCATTGAAGTATTTATGAACAGCAAACGACATTGCATGACGTATGCGCAGGACGGCTCCAAACGTATTGGTTCGTGGACGAAGGTGAGCAATCTCTCTCAGAAATTCCAGCGTATGACCTTTCTTCTGCAGTGGATAGGTTTCAGGATCTGCAGTTCCAAACAATTCAATCGTTTGCGCCTGGATCTCCACTTGCTGGCCTTGCCCCATCGACTCCACCAGGGTTCCTCTGACAGCGATTGCAGAGCCTGTAGTTATCTTTTTCAGCAACTCCTCGTCAAAATTAGCCACCTCAACCACAATCTGGATGTGGTGAATCACTGAACCGTCATTCAGGGCAATGAAATTGACGTTTTTATTCCCACGTTTGGTTCGCACCCACCCTTTTACCAGCACCTCCGCGCCTCTCTCTTTCGATTGTAGGAGATCCACTACTTTTGATCTTCTGAGATGTTCCATGTTTTCAGAAATTAGCCTGCAAAATTAAGAAAAGTTTACCAGATGCCAGATACCAGATACCGGATGCTGGATGCTGGATGCTGGATGCTGGATACTGGATGACTGGATGACTGGATAGAGGGTTCATAAATTAGGATCCAGGATCTGGTATCTAGGATCCATCCGACAGATTGAGAAAATTAACCTACTTTTATCATTTCAAATGAGAAGTTATGTCTGAAGAAACCGTTAAGCCCCGTAAACGGCATCGTGGAGAAGCTATCTGGTCTATCATCTGGAACCTGATCTTCTTATACATTGTCAACAAAGTACCCGAATGGGATCTCCCCTTCATCAATGAACGGTACGATATGGTGCTTTGGATTTTTAACATGAGTATTGTTATTCAAATCATCGGGTGGACTCTGATTCTCTTTCTGGACTTCAGCTGGTTATGGCATCTGGTAAGAGCGGTTCTGGATGGAGTCAGCCTTGTAGTGCTTCTGGTACTCTATTTCCTTTATCCATTCGATTTTTCAGAGATGGGGGGATGGACATGGCTGGATATCATCCTGCCAGTGGTATTTATAATAGGGATGGTTGCCTCCGGACTTGGGGTTTTTGTTCATCTTTTCAAACTGATCTTCAGATCTTCAAAATAATCTGATGCAACACTGTTTCGATATCGAGCCAATGAGTCAATGGATGCCCTGCGGCGATAAACCATGCATCATTGCCGGTCCCTGTTCAGCTGAGTCGGAAGAGCAGGTAATAGAAACTGCAAGGGAGCTGGCGAAGATTCCAATGGTGAAGGTATTCAGAGCAGGATTGTGGAAGCCCAGAACAAGACCTGGCGCTTTTGAAGGAGTTGGGGATAAAGGGTTAGATTGGCTCATCCGGGTCAAACAGGAAACGGGACTGAAAATAACTACCGAGGTTGCTAACCCAATCCACGTGGAGAAAGCCCTGGCTGCGGGAATCGACATGGTATGGCTGGGAGCCCGAACGGTTGTAAATCCCTTTTCTATACAAGAGATCGGAGAGGCGCTAAAGGGCACAGAGATCCCGGTAATGGTGAAAAATCCATTGAACCCTGACCTAACCACCTGGATGGGTGCTCTCGAACGGATAAACCGGATGGGTATCCGGAAACTTGTTGCTATTCACAGGGGATTTTCCTATTACAAGCATTCACCCTATCGCAACGATCCTATGTGGGAGATCCCGATCGAACTGAAACGGCTCTGCCCCGAACTCCCTGTAATTGTTGACTCCAGCCATATCTGTGGCAAGACAGAGCTACTTTCTTCTATCTCTCAGCGGGCTATCGATCTGGAGATGAATGGTTTGATGATCGAGGTTCACATCCAGCCCAAAGAGGCACTTACAGACAGGCAGCAGCAGATAACCCCGGAACAGCTCAACCTTTTACTGGCGGAATTGATCCTTCGGAAGCCATTGGGTAGCGCCGAGTTCCAGAGCAGCCTGGAAGCATTTCGTTCAGAGATCGATAAAATTGACCAGCAGCTCATGGATATCATCGCACAGCGCATGGCTATCGTAGATCAAATCGGGAATTATAAAAAAGCGAATAAGATTACCATCCTGCAGTTAAAGCGCTGGAACCAGATCTTCAGGGAAAGAATCGAAAATGGGCAGGAACTTGGGTTAACGCGCGAGTTCATCATGAAACTGCTGGAGGTAGTTCATGAAGAGTCTATTCAGCGCCAGATTGATGTGATGAATAAAAAGGATTGATTACATCCACTTCCGTGCCTTGAAATAAATGATCATCGCAATAGCTATCACTGCCATGCCCAATGTGAGGATAAAAAACGAGAAAGGGTGCTTTGCAAAAGGCAGATCGATGTTCATCCCATAAAGGCTTGCAATGAATGTTAGTGGAAGCAGGATAGAGGAGATGAGGGTCAGTATCTTGATCACCTCATTGGTTTTATTCACCTGAAGGGAATCAAACGTTCTGGAATAGCCCCGTATCAGCTCACCGGCGTCTTCCACCATATCCCAGATCTTCTGGTAATAATCGAGGATGTTGCCCCAATAATCTCCCATGTTCTCTGCAAAACCCGGTATAGCTCCGGATTGCAGGCGGTTGAACAGAACGATCTGGGGTTTGAACATCGTATTCAGGAGTACCACATTCTTTTGAGTGAAACTGATCTTCTCGATCGTTCTTTGCGCCCGTCTGTTGAATAGTGCCTTTCCGCAGCTATCTACAGCCTTCTCAACCTTCTCCACCAGGAATTGTGTCTCCATCATAAGGCGTTCGAGAATCTTGTACAAAAGGGCGTCAGAGCTGCCAATCTCCATTTTCTTCCCGGCCAACGCACCTGACTTCTCCTGGCTGAACATATCCTTCACCAACCAGTGCGACTTCCCAATGGTGATAAGGAAATCTTTGCCCCAGAAGACCTTGATCTCCTTGATATCAACAAATGTTTCAGATGTATCGAAACTTGGAAAATGAAGGATCAGAAAATAGTAATCGTCATACACATCAATCTTAGGCCTCAGGTTAATCACGCTACGGCAATCTTCCAGGTCGAGAGGGTGGAAATGATACTGATCTTTCAGAATCTCAAGGTCTTCTTCTGACGGTCTCACGATATGTGACCATCGTAGTGTTCCGTATTTGATGGTTTCAATCATCGCTGATCTCCTTTCCGATTAGCAGGTTATCAAGTGTCCGGGTTTGCAAAAATACAAACCCTGGCTGATATTTACATCATGACTCTCAATTATTCCAGTGAAAAGTGCTGATCATGTGATCGATATCCTGTTTCAGGAAATCAATTACAGGGTTAAGGGAATCGTTATTGGGGACAATGTTGAAATAGAGGGCTCCCCGAAAAAATCTTGAAAGGCTGTCGGTGAGGTAAAACTGGTAGGGAGAAGCTGCTTCAGTCCCTTTAATAGAGAAAGTTAACCCATATACCCTCTTCTCCGGGTTTAAAAACTGCTGTTGAGTAATCGAGTTAGCTTTAGGGATATGTTTATTGACCAGGGTCCGTGAATCTTCCAGGTATTTATGCAGGTTGTTGTCTATCTCCTTGTAGCTGATATGAAGCTGGGCTTTGAAAGCCGGGTAACTGATGTTTATCCAAAATGGTTCGGCAAGTCCGCTGGTATCCGGAAATATGGTCGCATAAATCGGATACTCGAATGAGTATGGAAACGTTGTATCAAAAAGACGATATTCATGTGCCGGAAGGTCAATCCTGTAATATCCCCGGGGTTTTGGGGAGTAGTCAGACTGGCAAGAGGTAACCAGAACGAGGATTAAAACGAAAACGGGGAGGTGTTTCATAAATGAATATAGTGCAGTGGTGCAGTGGTGCAGTGGTGACGAGATCTAAAGATTTCCCTTGTTTTCACCATGGCACCATTGCACCAATTCACTATTGCGTTTAAAAAGGAAGATCGTCTTCAGGAACAGAAGTTTCTACATCTGATGTCTCTGTTTTAGCTGCAGATCCGTTTCCGCTTTCTTCGAATGCGCCATCCCTTCTTGGGCCTCCGCCCAGCATGGTCATGTTATCACACAGAATCTCAAAGATGTACTTCTTCTGTTTGTTCTCATCTTCATAGTCCCTTCTGCGAATGCGACCCTCAATGTATACGGAAGATCCTTTTCTGAGATACTTCTCAGCAACTTCTGCCAGTCCACGCCATAACACTACGTTGTGCCATTCGGTATGGGTAGTCCGTTCTCCTTCGCGATTTTTGTATCCCTCCGTAGTGGCTACAGAGAATGATGCCTTCTTCACGCCATTGTCAAAAGTCTGAACCTCAGGATCCCTCCCAAGATTACCAACCAAAATCACTTTGTTTACTCCATTTGCCATTGCTTCAATTTTTTAATGAATGATTCCGTTAAACAAAATTACAAATTTTTCCCGGCTCCCGGGATTTGTTTGACATTAATCGGGTTTAGGGGCAAAAGGTTATATCTTCTCCCTTCATTTTTTCTATTATTTTTTATTTTTCTCACCTTTGCTCCCCTGAAAAACTCCCGGATGAACCGTAAAATCCTCCTTCTGGCTGTTCCCAATATTGTAACGAATATCACCATACCATTATTGGGAATGGTGGACCTGGGACTGATGGGGCATCTTGAATCTGCAATCTACATTGGGGCCATAGCTTTAGGGAGCATCATATTCAATTTTCTTTTCTGGGGCTTTGGCTTTCTTCGCATGGGCACAAGTGGTTTCACAGCACAGGCCTTTGGAAGTCGTAACCTGCAGGAATCAACGCGGGTCCTGGTTCGGGCGGTGATGATGGCCCTGGGAGGAGGAGTATTGATGATCCTGTTACAGGTTCCTGTTGCCAACCTGGCTTTTTTGCTGATCGGGGGTAGTCAGGAGGTGGAACAACTCGCCCGGCAATACTTCTACATCCGGATTTATGCTGCCCCGGCTACTCTGGTCATGTATGCCCTTACCGGTTGGTTCATCGGGATGCAGAATGCCCGCACACCGATGATACTTGCTATCTCGATTAATGTGTTCAATATCCTGTTCAGCCTTGGGTTTATTTATTTTCTGGAGATGAAATCTGATGGCATCGCTCTTGCCAATGTATTGTCACAATGCATCGGGGTTCTTCTGAGTATCCTCTTCCTGAAAGGTTATTTCCGGAAACTCAAGAAGTACTATAACTTCCGGGAAGCGATGAATTGGAAGGCGATTAAGCCATTTGTATCTGTCAACAAAGATATCTTCATCCGAACTCTCTGTCTCATCTTCGTACTCTCTTTTTTCACAACAGAATCCGCAAGTACAGGAGATACCATCCTGGCTGTAAACACACTTCTTTTCCAGTTTTTTTATTTCTTCTCCTACTTTATCGATGGATATGCCTATGCAGCGGAAGCACTGACCGGAAGGTATATCGGCGCTCGTGACAATACCCAGTTAAAGAAAGCGATCCGGTTGCTTTTTTTCTGGGGCCTCGCACTATCGGGAATTTTCACCCTGATTTATGGGTTTGGCGGAGAGTACATACTCCGATTCCTAACCGATAATCCAACAATTATCCTGGAATCGCAGTCCTATTTGTTCTGGATCTTCCTGATCCCTTTTGTTACCTTCTCTGCCTTTCTTTGGGATGGGATCTATGTGGGAGCAACCGCATCGGTACCAATGCGAAACTCCATGGTAATTATCACCCTGGTAATTTTTCTACCGGCCTATTATTTGCTTCGGGAGCCTTTGGGAAACGATGGATTGTGGTTGGCTATCATGATCTGGTTGGGTTCGCGGGGTATCTCGTTATGGCTTCTGTCGAAGCGGTCAATCTACGGAAGAATAACCCCTCCCCAGCCCTCCCCTGAAGGGGAGGGAGTAAGTCCCCTTGCGAGCGAAGCGAAGCAAACTCGGATTTAGGGGTGCCTTCTATTTGGTTTTCCGTTGATCCAGCAGATCGTCCACGATATCTTCTATCAGGACCATTCCTTCGAGTTGGTTTTCTGCGTTAATTACCGGGACAGAAAGCAGGTTGTATTTGGAGATAATTTCAGCGAGTATATCTATTTTGTCTGTATCAAGAACGGTGACCGGCTTGCTTTCCATGATCTCTGAAAGAGTTCTGGAGGGATCGGCAATCACCAGTTCTGCAAGAGGAATAGCAGAGATAAACCGATCATTATCATCCGTTACAAACAGGGTATTGATATTTACCGGTTCGGGCTGTCCTTTTCTGATCAATGAGATCACTTCTTCTACAGTGAGATCGGAAGATAGGGTATAAACCTCAGTGTTCATGAAACTTCCAACTTCATTGTCGTTGTATTCAAGGAGCTCTCTGACCTCCGCCGACGACTCGTTCTCCATCTCTTTCAACAGCAATTCCACTTTATGGTTTTCCAGTTCTTCAAGAATATCTGCAGCCTCATCCGCATCCATTTTTTCCAGGAGATCAGCCGCTTTTTCAAGAGGAAGACTTTCGATCATCTGAATCTGGGCATCCGGCTCCATCTCTTCCAAAACATCCGCTGCGTGCTCATCGTCAAGTGATGCAAAAACATATGTACGGGTGGCTTTATCAAGATCCTCAATTATATCAGCCAAATCGGACGGGTGAAGTGTGGTTAGCCTGGAGGTGGATTTTGAGAGCAACAGTTTGGATGTTGAAATATCAATAGACTCAATATCGTCCCATAGAATTTGCTGAACCTTTATGTGGATACCAATCCAACCCGGGATTCTCTCCATTAAATCCAGCAATCCGTGTTTCCTTAACCATCCGCTGAAACCAACATCAACAGCGATAGCAAAAGTCCCCGAAGGGATATAAACCAGTCTGACATCCCACACCTTTTCCAGCTTCTTTCCGCTGATATCGACAATCTGGCGATAAAGGATACTATCTTTCAGCCAGATCACATTTGTCAGGTATGCGGTAGAGATCTCCTCGATCTCAGCGCCTACAAACCGTAATGTGCGATTCTCATGGATGATCTCCAACGAAGAGAAATCAAGGACCCGCTCATACATCCCTGCTTTCACCTTTACGGCAATAACTTTGGGCCGGACAGGCTTGCCAGGGGAGGGATCCAGAGCTGAGAGGTCGATCAGGAAATCTTTAACTCTCCCAGTGATAGTACCATCGGATGAATAAAATTTCCTGCCTAAAATCTGGCTCAGATAGAATGTGGTTTGTGTTGTCATTACTGCCTCCTTCCCTTTGACTTTACCGAAGGAGGCCGGGACTGGTTAGTACTTAGCCGTCACCCTTCCGGTAAGCGGGTGGTTATCAAAGAATCGTATCTCAGGGCCGTCGTCCATGTAAATTTGAAACTTGAAATTCAGGGTGCAAAGATATAAAAATTCACGGATAAAGGACACGCATCGATTCAGGATTTAAAAAGGGGTAGTTTCACAGTAAAGACGGTTCCTGTTCCCACCTGGCTCTCAACCAGGATGGTTCCCCCGTTCTTTTCAAGGTATTCCCTGCAAAGCAGCAAACCGATTCCGGTACCTTTTTCACCATTGGTTCCTGAGGTTTTGAAAGGTTCATCGATGCTGAATAATTTGCCGATCTCCGTTTGCGGAATACCCACGCCGGAATCTTTAAATTGAATATTTACAGATTCATCCGAAACGATCGCCATTACCTCAATCATTCCCAGCTCCGGAGTGAATTTAATCGCATTGGAGAGGATGTTCCGGAATACAGTGAGCATCATGTTTCTGTCTACCCTGATCTCAATGTTAGCCGGGATTTGGTTTACTAGTTTTTGCTTTTTCAGGAAAGCCGAAGTCTGAAGGAGATTTACAACCTCGTCTATCAAGTCTGAGAGCTCAATGGTAGTCACTTCCAGGTTAAAAGCACCTGTCTGTAACCGGGCCCAACTAAGCAGATGTTCAAGAAGTGCGTATGCACTAACTGCAGATTTGTGTGTATTTTCAATTGCAAGCTTACGCTCTTCAGGTGTAAGTATATTAAATTCAGTGTGTAACAGATCGGAAAATCCGATGATGGTGTTAAATGGATTTTTCAGATCGTGGGCGATGATGGAGATAAATTTCTTCAGGGTGGTATTGGATATTTCTAACTCCTGTGCAAGTTTTTCGGTCTCCTGTTGTTGAATACGGATCTCCTGATTCATAACCAGCAACTCCCTGTTCGTTCTTTTGAGCCGGTTTTTCTGGCGGGCAAAAATGAAAATAAATACCATGGAACATCCTATCAGAATCAACAGAAACAATGTCCACAGTCTTCTTCTGTCCATCTCTTTCTGAACTTCTGCTTCCTCCTGTACCAACCGTATTTGTTCCTTCATGACAGTTACACGTTCTTCTGTCGTTTCATCCAGAAAATTCCGTGTGTAAAAGATAAGTTCACCTAGATAAAAATGGGCTTTCCGGTAATTGTTCTCCAGCACGTAGATACGCTCCAGCAGTGCCGATGTCATCCTTATATAGGTGTTGATGTTGTATTGTTTTGCAAGCTCATATGCCTCAATGGCATATTTTTTGGCCCTGGCAATATCCTCCATGTTAAAGTATACTCCTGCAATATTGATCAGTACCAATGATTCATCAACAGGGTTGATTCTTTTAACTATCTCAAGAGCTCTTGTCAGGTATACAAGTGCGCTATCAAGATCCCCTTTTCCCTCCTTCACCTTACCAAGTATATTCAGGTTGCTGTATTCTAATTTTTCATCATGATAAGTAATGGCAAGACCCATCGACAATAAACCGTACATTTTAGAACTATCCAGGTATATGGGGTACTCATATTCAAAATAAGTAGCAGCTAAATAGTTGTATGTTTGGGCCCTGAGGAGGGAGTCATGGAGCTGTTCTTTAAGTGCCAATGCCTTATACAGATATTCCAGGCTTCCGGAACGGTTACCACATGCCCGGAGAAAATCTCCCATATAATTATTACATACAATTTGTCCGCGAAAATCTTCATGTTTTCTATAATATGCAAGAAGGATCAAAGTCTCGTCAATGGCTCTGCTGTAGTCGCCAACGAGATAGAGTGAATCGATTTCGTGATGAATCCGTTTTGATTTCTCTGCATCAATCAGGTATTTGCCGGACTCCTGGGGAAGGCACAATCCTCCTGTTAACATGAGAAACAAAAAAAACAAAGATATCACACCAATCTTGATCATATGCTCTGGATATAAACCGAATTGAATGTCAAAGATAGTAATGAAAATGCATCTATGATAACCTGGGATGCTGGAAAATGAATGTTAAATTACAATTTCCTTATAATTTCAGTATCCAGGATCCGGTATCTAGTATTTTTTTTCTTACATTTCATTGTATTTCAAAAAAGTTATATATTTGCACCCCGTTTCCCATGGAACAAATTCATTCATTATTAACAATATAACTAATTACCTGTAGTATGACAAAAGCAGAAATCGTAGCAGAAATTGCTAGCAAGACCGGAATCGAAAAAGTAGCCGTTCAGGCAACCGTTGAAGCTTTTATGGACACTGTAAAGAATTCCATGATTAATGGACAAAACGTTTATTTGCGTGGATTTGGCAGTTTCATCATTAAAAAAAGAGCTGAAAAAACAGGAAGAAACATTTCAAGAAACACGACCCTGATTATTCCTGCCCACAATATTCCCTCTTTTAAGCCGGCAAAAACTTTCGTTACCAAGATTAAAAACAGCGTAAAAGTTAAGTAATCTATCTAAGGATTCATTCATTATGCCAAGCGGAAAAAAGAGAAAGAGACATAAGATGGCAACGCATAAGCGAAAAAAACGCTTACGCAAGAACAGGCATAAGAAGAAGTAATTTCCTGCCTCTGCTACATTTCCTTCTGTCGAGATGATCACAATCACAATTCTGTGATCCACACCTAAATAAGACGGTTGTGAATAAGGAACTAATTATTAATTCGACCCCACAGGGAGTCGAAATTGCCTTACTGGAAGACAAATTCCTTGTTGAACTGAACAAGGAAAAAATCAACAACGAATTCGGAGTTGGTGACATTTATCTTGGCAAAGTCCGCAAGGTGATGCCCGGGTTGAATGCGGCTTTCGTGGATGTTGGCTATGGGAAAGACGCTTTCCTGCACTATCTGGATCTGGGTCCCCAAGTTCAGTCATTGATCAAATATGTCAAAACAGCTCAATCAGGGCGAAATCCAAATTTATCGATTGGTAATTTTCCCATGGAGCCTGATATCCAGAAGAGCGGGAAGATTTCCGGGGTTTTAAAACCCGCCCAGAATGTCCTGATCCAGATTGCCAAAGAGCCCATTTCAACCAAGGGCCCACGAGTTACTTCCGAAATAGCATTTGCCGGCAGATACCTCGTTCTGATGCCCTTCTCTGACAAGATCTCTGTTTCGCAGAAAATCAAGAGTCCTGAAGAACGAAACCGTCTGAAAAGGCTCATTACCAGCATCAAGCCTAAGAATTGCGGCATCATCATCCGCACGGTAGCTGAAAATAAGCTTGTTGCCGACCTCGATCAGGATCTTCGCACTCTGTATAAACGGTGGGAGGTAATCACCCAGAAGCTCAACGGGGCTACTCCTCCACTTAAGGTTATTGGGGAGATCGACCGAACCTCTGCTATTTTACGGGATGTTCTTAGTGATTCTTTCAACCAAATCACTGTCAATGATGCCATTCTTTTCGAGGAGACCAAAAACTACATTCAGAAGATCTTTCCTGATAAGGTGCATATAGTTAAACACCACACGGGACGTACACCGATTTTTGAGTCCTTTGGTGTCGATAAGATGATTAAAAGTTCTTTCGGTAAAGAGGTAACGATCAGAAGTGGCACTTACCTGATAATTGAACATACCGAGGCTCTTCATGTCATTGACGTCAACAGTGGTCACCGTGTTAAAGCTGATAACAACCAGGAGACCAATGCCCTGGAGGTTAATTTGGAGGCTGCCACGGAAGTTGCCCGTCAACTTCGTCTGCGCGATATGGGAGGTATCATTGTGGTCGACTTCATTGACATGAACCTGGGTGTTAACCGCAGGAAGCTCTTTGACAGGCTTCGGGACGAGATGAAAAAAGACCGGGCGAAACACTCTATTCTTCCTCCAAGTAAATTCGGACTTGTCCAGATCACACGTCAGCGTGTCAGGCCTGAAATGAATGTGCAAATTCTGGAAAAATGCCCCGCCTGCGACGGAACCGGCCAAATAAAGCCAAGCCTGCTTCTTACCGACGAAATTGAGAATAACATAAGTTACCTGATTCATGAGCAAAATGAGCGGGATCTGACACTCTCGGTTCATCCTTATGTTTATGCATTCATCAAAAAAGGGATCTTCAACATGCAGTGGAAATGGTATAAGAAATATAACCAACGGATCAAAGTAACATCCCAGAACTCCAACCACTTTATGGAATACCATTTCTACAATAAGCAGGGAGACGAGATTAAGATGTAGGGAGGTAGGGAGGTAGGGAGGTAGGGAGGTAGGAAAGTGAGTATGAGAGTGTGGGAGTATGAGGGTGTGGGAGTGTTGGAGGATCAGGGTGTTTGGGTGTGATGAATTGCCCTGGCCTTCAGGCCGGGGTTCATTGGGAAAGACAAGAAATGGGCTTTAGCCCAAAATTAACAGCGACATATATAAAACTCTGATTCGTAAATCGAACTGCGAAGCGCTCATGAACACCTTTGAATTTAATATTTTGTGAATAAAATCGAATTAATCGTAATTTGAAACATGGATATTGTTGTTAGCGGCATACGGTCAACAGGGAATCTGCATCTTGGGAATTATTTCGGGGCAATCAGGAATTTCGTGAAGATGCAGGAGGAGAATCCCTGTTATTTTTTCATTGCCGATTATCACTCCCTTACTACCCACCCTACACCTGCTGATCTTCACTCTAGTGTAAAGACGGTCCTGGTTGAGTTCCTTGCCTGTGGTCTCGATCCCGAAAAAGCCACACTGTATGTCCAGAGTGACGTCCCCGAAGTGGCTGAACTGTATCTGCTCCTCAACATGAATGCCTATGTGGGGGAGCTGGAACGCTGCACTTCATTCAAAGAGAAGATACGCACGCATCCCAATAATGTCAATGCCGCCCTGCTTACATATCCAACGTTGATGGCTGCTGACATCATCATTCACAAAGCACACAAAGTGCCTGTAGGGAAAGACCAGGAACAGCATCTTGAGATGACACGGACGTTTGCCAGCCGGTTTAACCGCATGTATAATGTTGATTATTTTCCCGAACCGGTCGCATACAATTTCGGGGAAGATCTGGTAAAGATCCCCGGACTTGATGGAGGGCAGAAAATGTCAAAGTCGGACAATGAGAACAGCGCTATTTTCCTGGCTGATTCACCGGAAGTGATCAGGAAAAAGGTAATGAAAGCCGTTACCGATGCCGGTCCAACCGAACCCAACCAGCCCAAACCCCTGGCGATTGAAAATATCTTCCAGTTCCTCAAGATCTTCTCTTCAACTGATACCTATACCCATTTTAACGACCTGTACAATCGTTGTGAGATCCGCTACGGAGACCTGAAGAAGCAGCTTGCCGAGGATATCATCGTCTTCAATAACCCCTTACGGGAGAAGATCGAAGCGCTGAAAAATGATACCGATTATCTGGGCAAAGTGGCCAGGATGGGAGCTGAGAAGGCCCGCGAATCTGCAGCAAAGACGATCAGAGAGGTACGCGAGATTATCGGGTTCAGATCAATGTAAACAATGAAAACGGATTTCTGTTTTTGAAGTGGTGTTTTTATCTATTTCATTTCTTCCGTTGGAATAGTAAATGAAAACCGGCTCCCTTTACCAGTTTTGCTCTCAACAAAAATCTGCCCATGGCTCTTTTCAACGAGCTCCTTGCACAACAGCAATCCCAGGCCTGTACCCTTTTCATTGTTGGTGCCTGGAGTCTGAAACTGTTTGTCAATAGCAAACAATCCAGGGATCTCATCTTCAGGGATTCCAATTCCGTTGTCCCTGACCGAAATGATCACCCTGTCTCCTTTCTGATCTATGTCGGGCTGATCAGCATTCACCGTCACCCTCCCCCCTTGTGGTGTGTACTTGATAGCATTCTCAATCAAATTACGAAGAACAGTCTTGAGCATGTTCTCATCAGCATAGACCAGTGTATTAAAATCGACCGCCGAGAAGAGTTTCACCCCTTTGTTGTCGGCATAGCTTCGATGAAGGAGTATGGTTTCGTTGATAATCCCGGAAATGTCGATGACTGAAGGAAAATTCTCCAGTCGGCCGGTTTGGCTACGAGACCATTCTAACAAGTTCAGTAACAATTTGTAAGCACGTGATGCGGAGTTCTGAATATTCTTTATAAAATGTTTGAGTTCGTTATCCTCGTAAACATCCCATTCGGTTGTCAGGATCTCCGAAAATCCGAGAATTGCGTTAAACGGTCCCTTCAGGTCGTGGGCAATGATAGAGAAAAATTTATCCTTGGCTTCATTTAACTCCTTCAGATCCTGTGTCATTATTTGCATACTTTTCTCAGCCTCTTTCCGATCTGTAATATCACGAACGATGGCCTGAATAAAACGTTTCCCTCCGATATCCAAACAGTTCAAGCTAACTTCGGCATCGAATGGGGTTTTATCTTTTCTGCAGTGCATCCATTCGAAAAATTGGTTCTTGTTTGCTAAAGCAGCTTCGATCTTCTCCAGCGCCTTTTCATCCGAACTGCGTCCGTCGGGCTGTAATGCAGGAGAAAATTCAATCGGTGAATGGCCAATGATATCTTCTCTGGAACAACAAAAAAGTTCAAGTGTTTTGGGGTTGCAATCAATGAAGATCTCCTGGTCCATTAAAAAAATAGAGTCGTTTGCCTGATTAAATAACAGCCGGTATTTCTTTTCCTGTTCCTCCATTTTTTTTTGGATCTCCCTTTGCTGGGAAACATCCCTGATGATCGCAACTGTACCGATCATCTTACCCTCTTCATCTGCAACGGGTGATACACTAACCTCTCCCGGAAAGACCGAGCCATCCATCCGGCTTAATAAGATAGGGTTTCCTTCCACGATGGTGCCCCGAAGGACACGGTTGACAGTAGCTCTTGCTTTTTTATGCGCGGAGGGGGCTGTAAACCGAAGGATTGAAGAGCCCTGGATATCCCGGAGCGTTGTACCTCTGAAAAGCAATACGGTTTTTTTGTTGCACCGGATGATCTCGCCCTCCGGGTCCATAAACACAACGGCATCAGGAAACTCAAAAAAACGGCTTTCAGAAAAGCATTCCAATATTTGTTCCAGATTCTGTGCCATAACCTTTTCATTAACAATCTTGTAAATTTACGATATCTTTGATCTTTTTCTACTAAATAGATGAAAATGATTTAAAACGAGCTAGACGAAGGAGAAGGGAGTAGTTATTTACCCTGTATTTATTACAAATATAATTTATTTTTGCACGGATTTTATTACATATTTGTTGTAATTTTGCCCAGGATATATTACATGATTAATGATTTTCAACAGGAAAGCGACAAGTAAATTATTGAAATGGAAGGAAAGTTCCGGACGGAAACCCCTTCTGATAAGAGGTGCTCGCCAGGTGGGTAAATCGACATTGGTCAGACAATTTGCTGCTGAATTCACCCATTTCATTGAACTCAACCTGGAAAAGGAGCAACATCGCCGGCTTTTCGAACAGACTGATCAGGTGAGATACCTGATGGATGCTATTTACCTGACCACGCAGATCCCAAAAACAGACAAACCAACCCTATTATTTCTGGATGAAATACAGGAATCGCCCAAAGCGATTCAGCAGCTCCGATATTTTTATGAGGAGTTACCCCATATCTACGTGGTTGCAGCTGGTTCCCTTCTGGAATTTGCCCTGAAGAAAGTAGCCTCCTTTCCGGTGGGCCGGATTGAACAAATAGTCCTTCATCCGTTTGATTTTGAAGAATTTCTGATGGCACAGGATCATAAGCAGGCACTGGAAGAGCTGAATACAATCCCATGCCGCGATTTCGGTTACCAATCCATGATAGAGCAATTCCACAAATATACTATCATTGGGGGGATGCCTGAAGCGATTAAACAATATATAACCGATCAGAGTTTTGCCAATTTAGGGGCCATCTATGATGCATTATGGCAGGGGTATAAAGATGATGCAGAAAAATATGCATCCAACCAAACCGAAAGAAAAATTATACGGCATGTTATCGATTCTTCTCCCAATGAAAAAGACAGAGTCAGTTTTGAGGGCTTTGGAAATTCGGCATACAGATCCAGGGAAATCGGTGAAGCTCTGAGATCACTTGATCTGGCCCGGGTCATGCGGTTGATTTATCCGGCGACAGCCGTTACTCCACCGATTAATGAGGATCTAAAAAAAAGACCTCGTCTGCAATTTCTTGATACCGGGCTACTCAATTATGCCTTGAATATCCAGGCAGAAATGATCGGAGTCAATGATTTGTACTCTGTTTACAAAGGAAGAATTATTCAGCACATGGTCATCCAGGAATTACAGGCACAACATGATTCAACGTTATATAAGCCTCGTTTCTGGGTAAGAGAAAAATCAAAAAGCAGCGCTGAAGTGGATTTGCTGTATCCATACAAGCAATTCCTGATTCCGGTCGAGATAAAGTCTGGGGAACAGGGAAAGTTGCGATCACTGCATCAGTTCATGGAAAAATGCGGTCATCACTATGCCGTCAGATTGCTGGCCAATCGTTTTTCTGTCGAGCATGTCAAAACCCCTTCTGGAGTTCCCTATCTGTTGATGAATTTGCCATACTACCTTGGGACTAAAATCCCGCAGTACATTGAATGGTTTATTCACAATTATTGAATCATCCGATGATAAAAAAAACAGACGATATCCTGGACCTGCCTGAAACCACAATCCTGATCGGTGTCACCCGTCATGGAGAAGAGCCGTCCACCACCAATGAGCACCTGGACGAACTTGCTTTTTTAATTGAGACTGCCGGCGGACTTCCGGGGAAAAGGTTCATCCAAAACCTGGAATATCCTGATCCCAAAACCTACGTCGGATCAGGCAAGCTGATCGAAATCAGTAATTATATTCAGGAAAAAGAGATTGACCTTGCCGTTTTCGACGACGAACTCTCGCCAGGCCAGATCCGAAATATCGATAAAGAGCTGAACTGCCGCATCATCGACCGGAACAATCTGATCCTGGACATCTTTGCCCGGCGCGCCCAAACGGCTACTGCAAAAACCCAGGTGGAACTTGCCCTGAATGAATACTTGCTGCCCCGCCTCACACGTTTGTGGACTCACCTGGAGAAACAACGCGGAGGGATCGGAATGAGAGGTCCGGGAGAACAGGAGATCGAGACAGACCGCCGGATCCTCAGAACTCGTATCAAGCTATTGAAACAGAAGTTAAAGGAGATTGACAAACAAAACGCTACACAGCGTAAAAATCGGGGAAAAATGGTCAGGGTTGCATTGGTAGGGTATACCAATGTTGGGAAATCGACCGTGATGAATATGCTGAGTAAATCGGATGTATTTGCCGAAGATAAACTTTTTGCGACCCTCGATACCACCGTGCGGAAGGTGGTGATTGATACACAACCATTTCTGCTTTCCGATACGGTTGGATTCATCCGGAAACTTCCCCACTCCCTGATAGAATCGTTCAAATCGACCCTGGATGAGGTGCGGGAATCTGATATCCTGATCCATGTGGCAGATATCTCTCATCCCGATTTAGAAGAGCAGATCGATGTGGTCAAACAAACCCTGGTTGACCTGAAAGCGGCCGACAAGCCTACTATCATGCTTTTTAACAAGATCGATGTCTACAAATCGGTGCCGAAAGATGCTGATGACCTAACCCCACCGGACAAAACCAATCTGACACTCGCTGATCTTGAGAAGCTTTGGATCGCTCGTGAAAATACGCCATCCGTTTTCATCTCAGCAACGAAAAAAATCCAGGTTGATACGTTCAGAGAACTTCTTTACCAGGAGGTAAAGAAAATTCAGCAAACACGGTGGCCGGCTAGAGGATAAGCTTCTTCTCTTTCATCCGGGCAATAAAAACCTGTACCTGATCTGTGAGTTCCTGATCTGGTACCATACTAAAATCTGCAGCAGTCCTGCTTGTGAGATCATCAGAGGTTGATGGCTGTTCAGAGAGTAGTTCCAACATCCTGACTAAAAAAGGAGAAAGATCAGTAAACTCTACTTTCCCTGATTCGGGAAGCCGATGCATCACAAGGAAATAATTCCCTTTGTCGGTAACCGTGATGAATTTTGCATTTTTCAAGTGAACAGGGTAGGTGAAGGATTGCAGGATGTGTTCGGGGTTGATCACAAGGAGATCTGTTTCGAGCTCTCCCTTCCCATCAAATTCTGACTCCTTATCCGGCATCATATACAACTCTACCTCCAGCCACTCAAACCAAATCAGTTCAAGCAGGAAGGGATATTTCTTTAACAGTTTCGGTTGGGTTTCATCCAGATAGGTATAAAATTCTTTTGGCATGGTCCAAACCTGGGGAGACTGGCAGGGATGCTCACTGAAGAACCGTTGCACGGTATCGTTCCACTCTTTTGACTTCAGCAGATTAACTGTGAGCGGAAATGCCGAGCGAAGTGTATCGTCAATCACATTGTAAACCAACCGCCGGTAATGATGAACATGTTTTTCATTAACCCCAGGGATTGAAGTATATTCTCCGGTGCGGCAATAAGTGGCCAGGTTCGACTGGTGTGAGCGGGTTGTTTCAAGCAGTTGCATAGACTTTGGGATATATGGCGTTTTTCCTGATAGTTCGGAGGTGATCCAATTCTTCCTGCAACTCTTTCAGCTCCGGAATGTTAAAATCTCTCTCCAATAAAACCGGCACATCTCTCTGTAGTTTGCTCCTCGCATAATCGAAGAGGCGGTAAACCGGATCTATTATGGCCTGGCCATGGGTATCGATAATCAGGTCGTCGGAAACTTTCTGGTGGCCAGCCATATGAATATAGGAGACACGGTTGAGGGGTAACCCGTCAATGAATGTGTAGGGATCGTATTTGTGGTTGAAGCTGTTTACATAGATGTTGTTTACATCGAGCAACAGATCACAATCCGAAGTATTCAGAATTTCATTAATGAACTCCAGTTCGGTCATCTCAGGAGCAACTGGTGTATAGTAACTCACGATCTCCAGGGCAATCTTCTGTTGAAGTAGCTCCTGTACCTGGTGGACTCGTTCTGAAACATGTTTCACGGCATCCCTGGTAAAGGGAATAGGAAGAAGGTCGTATAAATGAGCATTATCGCATTTGGCGTAACTTAAATGCTCAGAGTAAATCCTTGCTCCAGTGTCGTGTAAGAAAGTCTTCACTTTTTTCAGAAAAGCCAGATCCAGAGGATCCGGGCTTCCTATCGAAAGGGAAAGTCCGTGCACAAAAAGAGGGTATCGGTCAAGAGCCTGCTGAAATTGTTTTTTCCAGTATCCTCCAACCCCGATCCAGTTTTCAGGAGCCACTTCAATAAAATCCGGCAGAAGAATTTCTGAATTCAGAAATTCTTCTGCAAAATCTTTACGAAATCCGATGCCCGTCATTAGTTCACCCCACATTTGCCTTCGCCACATTTGGCATCTTTTGTCTTGCCTTCAGCTTTCTTATCATCTTTCGAAACATCTTTCGAAACATCGGCTTTCTTCATATCCTTCTTATCGGTGCCACATTTTCCTTCTCCGCATTTGGCATCCTTCATCTTACTATCACCTTTTTTGGCAGTTGTGTCTGCTTTTGCCTGCTCGCCACAAGTCAATTCCAGAGTTTTGAAATTAACTGTTCTGAGCGAGTGGTCCATAAGGTTTGCCCGGATCTCCGAACCTGAACCCAGGTCGTTGTAGTTGATCAGGTTTGAAGCCGAAGCGCTCAGGCCAGCTGTTGCAATAAAAGCTCCTGCAATCAGTGAACCAGTAAGTATGTTGCGTTTTGAATTTTTCATTTTGTTTCAGGTTAAATTGTGATTGTTTTGGATTGTTTGATCGAATAGTCGGTCAACTTTTAATTCCTGACACTTTTTTTCATTTTCTTTCTTTCTGTCAGGTTTTCGGTAAATCATCGACTTATCCCTAAAATAAAACCTACAACGAATCAAATATGAAAATCACAGAAACATACATAACTATTGCGGAGAGGTTATCAGGTTTGAAAGATCTCCCATTGTTCTTCATCAGATTGGCACTGGCTTATGGATTCTATATGCCAGCCATGATGAAATGGGGAAATATCAACGGTATCGCTGAATGGTTTGGAAGCATGGGGATTCCCATGCCAACCCTGAATGCCTACCTGGCTGCTTCAACCGAGATGGCTGCAGTGATCCTGCTACCGTTAGGTCTTGCAACAAGGCTCATATCCATCCCATTAAT
>CALCGJ010000171.1 GCA_937900965.1 uncultured Bacteroidota bacterium
CCGGTAAATTTAACGGCATTTTGGTTGCCGCCTAATGCCCATACCGTGAAGTTATCCTGGATACCATCGTCATAAATGATTTCATACAATCCCGATGGGGCTCCCCAGTTAAGATCAACTGCTGTTTCTCCTGCATTCAGCACGGCCATCAGTGGTCCGGGAGGATAAGCGGTACGCAGCAGGGTAATATTCTGTGTAAAAACAGCTCCGGCACCTACTGTAGCGGTTACGGAATTGTTGTCGAATCCGGCTTTCCCTGCGTTAACTGTTACAGTTCCCGGCCAAACATTTTCAAGGGAGTAAAATCCGCCGATAACGGAATAGGTTGAGTTTGTACCTACCGCAACTTTTGCACCGATGATCGGATCACCGCTGTCAAAATTATAGACAAGTCCCTCAATTGTTGCCGGAGGATCCATTGGGAAGTCCATAACAGTTGTCTGGCTTTCCAGGATGGTTGCCGGTAATGCGTTGGATACAAAATTTGGATGGGTACAATCAAAGGTACTTGTCCCGACCGGTGCAGATAAAGCATAAGATCCGTTAGTCTGTGATGTATCGGAGTTCAATGTACCGACAGCAACGATTGCTCCTTCAATAGGTGCAAGGGTGATAGAGTTGAACACAGTCCCTTCTAAAATACCCTGGGGTACTTCCATATTGAGTCGTATGTTTGCTCTGTAATAATAGTTATTATAAGATGTCTCACTACAACCCGTACCATTATCCCTGTGGTAATGTCTTGCCTTATAAGTCAGATACGTATATCGGGCAGTTGAATTACTGGTATAACTGGTGTTGTCAAAACAGACTTCGACCATCAGGCTTGATGTTCCGTCCCATAGGAATGGAGTTTGCAGGTCAACATCCTGCCAGCCTGTTGCGGGGACCGTGTAGGTGCCCGTATAACAGGTTGTCCAGCCAGAAGTGACCCAACTATAGAAAGAGGTTCCGGAATAGTTCTGGAGGCGCACATTAAATCCGTTCATTGGCTGTGCGGCTCTTGATACTATATCGAATCCAATCTTATGGATGAGTCCACCGACTCCGCCGGCTGCAGTAATTTCAGCAGCTGTGTAGAGATACTGTGTCCTGGAGTCATGATAGAAAGTGTAGTAAGGAGCTCCATAACTTCCAGTTCCTGTTCCCACAATGATGTTCTGCGGAGGCAGTGGAGGAGGAGGAGGAACATATACAGGAAGTTCCTGATCCCATGAAGCTGCAATTTCGGCAGCATCCAGTGCCCGGTCGTAAACCCGGAACTCATCAATCTGGGAACCTGCGGGCATCCCGGTACTGGTGGAGTAACCACCAACCTTGAACGGACCGGATCCGCTGATTGCGATAGCAGGATCGTTAACCGTGGTAACAAGCACACCGTCTTTGTATCCCAGGATCTGAGTGCCTGTGTAGACAAAGTGTACTACTACCGGGCCGCCTGTAATAGCAGGAACAACACAGTCTGACAGGCCACCTCCACGAAGGATGATGTTACCCGAACCGGCAGCTCCGTTTATAAAGCTCCGGAATGACCCAGCCGTGTTATCCCCGAAAAGATAACTGAATGTGGTGGTCATGTTGTTCATCCATAACGAGATGGTGAACCCACTCTGCTGGAGGTTTGCACCCCAGCCAGAGTTAACATAGTTGGCAGATGATGTTCCTCCGGTACTCTGGAGTGCACCGCCAAACTGTCCCGTACCACCCTGTGAGAGAACTCCCAGGATTGGAGCCGGATTGTTTCCGACAGGTACTGATGCACTATTGGTCACTGCACCACCTGTATCGTCGAACTTGTAATAGATCAACTCAGGTTCAGCTTGCGACATAGCCACCGTGCCTGTCAACAAGAAAATAGCCGAGATCAGCCATTTCATGCTTAATTTTGCTGTAAACAATTGTTTCATAGCGATTTATTTGGTTTGTACTGAATGAATTATATACAAATAGTTGCCCTCCTGGAGCAAAAATTTTCATGTTAAATAATCTGCTTTGGTACTACTTCGGCTCAAAAATAAAGGTTTCAGCAATAGAATCAAACTTTTTTTAATCTTTTTTTAATTTCATCTTTAATTTGTTTTAATCTCGCTTTCCCTTCCGTGAAGGAAAAAAAATCAATTCTTTTCCCTCCTTTTGTGTGCAACCAAATTGCTAAAGTATGGTCAGGAGTATGTTGCCGGGATGATTAGTGACATTTGGATTGTTACTTTTTAACTGGAAATTTATGGAAGATCAGGTTACGACCACTATAGAACTGGTACAAGAAAAAAACAGGTTTACGCAAACCCTGATCAATATTATTCCAAGTATTCTGTATATCTACGATATTGTTGAACATAAAAATATTTTTAGTAACGAAGGCGTTGAACGAATTCTTGGGTATTCAATTGAAGAAGTTAAGACATTAGGGAATCAGATTATGCCATTTTTAATGCACCCTGACGATTTAACTTTGTATACTGAAAAAATTCTTCCATTATATGCAAGGGCTCAATCTGATGAGAAAATAGTCCATCAATACAGGATGAAGCATAAGAACGGAAGCTGGAGGTGGATCGAAAGCACCGAAATTATTTACGAAAGACAAGTTGACGGGACACCCCAGCAAGTTTTTGGTATTGGGCTCGACATCACTGACCGGAGGCAGACAGAGGATGAACTCAAGCGAAAAAACGAAGAACTTTATTTACTCAATGCCGAAAAAGACAAGTTTTTGGCCATCATTTCCCACGATCTTCGCAGCCCGTTCCGCACGTTCCTTGGTTTTACAAGGATGATAGTTGAAGATTTACCCTATTTAAACAAGGGAGAGATTCAGGAGATTGCTTTGAAGATGAGAAAATATGCAACCAACCTGTCCAACCTGCTCGAAAACCTTTTGGAATGGTCGCGTCTACAGCGAGGGATAACCCTCTTTTCCCCTGAGTCATTTTTTGTGATGCCAATGATTTCCGGGAGTTTAGCTTTGTATTTGGAAGCATTCAAAAATAAAAAGATTGATATCAGTTATGATATCTCAGAAGATTTAATGGTTTATGCAGATGAAAATATGCTTGAAAGCATCACCCATAATTTAGCTTCCAATGCGTTGAAATTTACATCAGAGGGCGGGAAAGTTGTCATTCATGCAAAATCAACCTCAAACAACCTGGTGGAGATATCCATAAAGGATACAGGTATTGGAATGAACAAAGAAATGTTGAAGAACCTTTTCAAATTGGATATAGATTCACGCCGTAAAGGTACCAATATAGAACCCGGTACAGGCCTGGGATTAATTATCTGCAAAGATTTAATCGAACAACAGGGTGGGAAGATATGGGTAGAGAGCACAGAGGGAAAGGGAACCACCTTTTTCTTTACGTTACCTGCAAATTTGGAAACTGAAGGATAAACACCGATCCGTTTCCGGGTTTTGAAACTACGTTTATGGACCCGCTGTGCAGTAGGGTAATTCGTTTTACCAAAGGAAGCCCCAACCCGCTTCCCTGAACCGAAACACTATTCTTCGCCCGGTAGAATGGTTCAAAGATGAGCTCTTGTTCCTCCTCCGGAATCCCAACCCCTTCATCCCTGAAATTGATCTGGATCTGAGACCCCTGTTGCTCCAATGTAACCTGAACCCGGTGGTTGTCTGAATATTTACATCCATTTTCCATGAGATTCAGAAACACAATCCTCAGTAGTTTGTCATTACCTGTGGTAGTAAGGAGGAGTTCGGTTTCAGAACCCTCTTTAAAATCATCTCCAAATTGAATTTCTATCCTATACTCCGGATGGTCCTTATTCAATTCCGACTGTGCTTCCCAAAGCACTTCATCCACGCGGACTGTATTCATGGGAATCTGATTAGAATCCGCATTAGTTGATGTGAGCAAAAGCAACCTGTTAGTCGTATTCCCCAATTTAACGATATCGTCCAATACCGACTGGATTACCCTGGTATACTCTTCCTTAGTACGTTCTTTCATCAGGGTTACCTCCATCTCCCCGGAGATGTAGGCAAGAGGTGTACGGATCTCGTGAGAAGCGTTTGCAATGAAGGTTTGCTGAACCTTAAATGCATCTTCAAGCCGCTCAAGCATCTGATTGAACATTTTCACAAGCCTTATGATTTCGTCATTGCCGGTACCTTCGTGCACACGCTTGTGAAGATTGTTCTCCGTAATACCCTCCACCTGGTTCATCACCTTTGTGATTGGCTGAAGAATCTGGTAAGCAAATTGCCTTCCTACCAAATACAGGATGATCAGAGAAAAAAGATAAATTATGATGAAGATGGTGTACTTATCCTCTATCCATTTAACATCTACATAGAGGTAAACCGTCAGGAAGATCAACCCCAAGATAAGTCCGATGAAAAGTGTAAACCTGAGTGTAATCTTTTGTCGGATCTTCATTTAATCCTGTTCTATGATATATCCATGTCCAATCCGTGTACGGATCAGATTGACTTCGGCATCCTTATTGATCTTTTTGCGGAGCAGATTAATATAAACGTCGGCAACATTTGTTCCGGTATCAAAAGTAATATTCCAAACCTTTTCAGCAATCTCAGAGCGCGAAACAACTCTGCCCTTGTTTCGCATAAGATATTCAAGAAGAGCAAACTCTTTTGCAGAGAGAAATATCTGCCGGTTCATCCGGAATGCCATCTTTTTATCCAGGTCGAGCTCAAGATTTCCCGTTTTCAGGATGTTTCCCGATTTTGGTTCTGGTATAGTCACCCGTTTTGTCAAAACCTTAATCCGTGCGACCAACTCTTTGAACTCGAACGGTTTTACGATGTAATCATCAGCGCCAGCGTCAAACCCGTCCAGTTTATTTTGCAATGTGCCTAAAGCTGTTATCATGATTACCGGTGCCTTCGGGTATTTCTCTTTAACCAGTTTGCACAACTGGTTCCCATCTACAAACGGTAAAAGTATATCTAAAAGATACAGGTCAAATGGTTGTTGCCCGATGAGCTCCAGGCCTGCCTGACCATTTTCGGCTACCATTGTTTCATAACCTGTCTCTTCGAGGCCTTGTTTGAGAAAATCAACCACTTTTGGTTCATCTTCAACGATCAGAATCTTCATGTTGCCGGATTCGTTTTGGTGAAAAATCGAAAATCAGGACGAAGTTATAAAAATTTTCATTCCTTATATGTATTTCCCAGTATGTAGAGACGGGGCATGCCCCGTCTGTACAGGCGATTCGGGATATAAAAAAGAGGGGAGCGAAATCGCTCCCCTCTTGCTGCAGAGCCGCAATGAATTGC
>CALCGJ010000172.1 GCA_937900965.1 uncultured Bacteroidota bacterium
GCCAGGTGCATCGGAGCAGAGTCGTTGGTGAAATTCATCCTGGCCCCTTTCATCATGGCGGCGGATTCAAGGAGAGTCAGCTGTCCGGCCAGGTTTTTAATATTGGGATGACTGGATGACTGGATTACTGGATTACTGGATCCTGGATGCCCGATACCCGATGCCGGATCATTCTCCTCGACTCTCTTCCCTCGTCTTTCTTCCCTCGTCCTTCTTCCCTCGACCCTCGACCCTTGACCCTCGACCCTGATCTTTTCACAAAGCTCAAAATCTGCCTTTGACCCCAGAAGATACACGGTTGCTTCTTCAGGGATGGCCCAGATCAGTTCAATCCACTTCTCGGCCGGATACTGCTTGGTGAACCACAGGGAGGCGGGGGCGATTGTATAATAGATACCCGATGCCGGATGCCCGATGCCTGCTGAAAGCTGATCAACATTTTTATCCAGTATCCGGCATCCGGTATCTGGTATCTGTTGAGGATACAACCTTGGCTTTTCGGGCTTGTGATCCGTCAAACCAGCAACCAGAGCCTGGTTCCTATCTGTTTCATGAATACCTGGGCCTATTTCATGGGGTACACTCCTGGTGAAGAATCGTTCAAGAGGATTTTTATCGAATCCTATCGTGGTTTTTGAGCCGGAAAGAGTTGTCAGGATTCCCGTCAACGTGAAACGTTGAATGTTGATCACCAGGTCGTAATGCTCATTACGCACTTCACGAAGCAACCTGAAAAAATTGCGGTATTTGTTTGATTTATCCCAGACCAGCAGCCGGTGAATGAATGGGTGCCGGTAAAAGAGAGGTTCCATCCCATGCTTTACAAGGAGGTCCAGATCGGCATCCGGATAGAAACGATGAAGTTTCTCCAGAATGGCTGTGGCCAGGATTACATCGCCAATGGAGGCTGTTTGGATGACCAGGATTTTTTTCATACTGGAACGTCGAACTCCCGGAGTGCCTGGTTCAGTGAAGTTTTACGATCTGTTGACTCCTTACGTTTCCCGATTATCAGCGCACACGCTACATGGAAATCTCCGGCCGGAAAAGACCTGGAATAGGATCCCGGAATCACTACCGAGCGGGGAGGGATGTATCCCTTGAATTCTATCGGTTCATTTCCTGAAACATCAATGATCCTGGTGGAGGAGGTTAGAACAACATTGGCGCCGAGAACAGCTTCCCGTTCAATGCGAACACCTTCCACGATGATCGACCTGGATCCGATAAAGCAGTCATCTTCCACGATAACAGGAGATGCCTGAACAGGTTCCAGAACCCCGCCTATACCAACTCCTCCGCTGAGGTGAACATTCTTCCCGATTTGTGCACAGGAGCCTACCGTGGCCCAGGTATCCACCAGGGTTCCACTATCAACATAAGCTCCTATATTAATATAGGAGGGCATCATCACCACCCCCCCGGCAATAAAGGATCCGTATCGGGCAATTGCATGAGGCACCACACGTACACCCAGTCTTCCATAGTCCTTTTTCAAAGGGATCTTATCATAGAATTCAAACGGATCCACCTGGATGGTCTCCAGTTTCTGGATAAGGAAGTAAAGGATCACAGCCTTTTTTATCCAGTCGTGTGTAATCCATTCGGAGCCGTTGAATTCAGCAACGCGAAGCCTCCCCTTGTCAAGCAGATCAATTGTCAGTCTGATAGCTTGTTGTGCCTCTTCCTGTTTAAGCAACTCCCGATTTTTCCAGGCAGCTTCAACATTTGCTCTGTTATCCTCTGTCATTCGTCCCGGTTTGATCATTCAAAAGTAGGGAAAAATAATTAGTTTATTACCTTTGCACGCAACAAGCGTATGGGAAGAATTCTGGCGATCGATTATGGTAGGAAGCGGGTAGGACTCGCAGTTACCGATGAACTGAAGATCATAGCTACGGCGTTGGGTACGGTTCATTCTGCTGATGTGATCGCATATCTGAAGCGGTATCTCAGAGATAATACAGTGGAATGCTTTGTGGTTGGAGAGCCTAAAGATATGACGAATCGTCCTTCTGAGGCCGAACGGTTTATCATACCTTTTGTCAAAAATCTTAGAAAATGTTTCCCGGATATCAGGATTGAGCGGTATGATGAACGGTTTACCTCTCTGATGGCTTCCCGGGCAATTATGGAAGCAGGAGCGAAAAAGAAGGACCGGCAAAATAAAGCACTTGTCGATGCCGTTAGTGCTACGCTGATCCTGCAATCATACCTGGAATCGCAAGCAAATCCTTGAACCTTAAACCTTGAACCTGAATGTTGTTACCCATTGTTGCATACCCTCATCCTGTCCTGAAAAAAACTGCACTGGAGATTGATCCTGAATATCCTGTACTTGATCAGTTTCTGGTTGATATGTGGGAAACAATGTACAACGCAGATGGTGTTGGACTGGCAGCGCCTCAGGTTAACCGGTCGGTGCGGCTGTTTGTTATAGACGCTACGGCTTTGTCAGAACATCGGCACCCGGAAGCCGCCGGATTTAAAAAGACCTTCATCAACGCGGAAATATACAGGGAAGAGGGGGAAGAGGGTATTCACAATGAGGGATGCCTGAGTTTTCCCGGACTTCATGAAGATATTCTACGGAAATCAATCATCCACATCCGCTATCATGACGAGAAATTCCAGAAGCATGATGAACGGTATGAAGGCATCCTTGCCAGGATCATTCAGCATGAATACGACCATATCGAAGGCATCACAATGGCCGACCGCCTCAGTCCCCTGAAAAAGATATTGTTAAAACGCAGACTGAAAGAGATATCAGACGGAAATGTGGATGTCCACTACAAAATGATTTTCCCGGGAGTGAAGAGACGAAGGACGTGAGACGTAAGATATAAGATATAAGATATAAGATATAAGATATAAGATATAAGATTTCACCATTTCACCATTTCAACAATGAAAAAATCAATATACATTATTCTAATT
>CALCGJ010000173.1 GCA_937900965.1 uncultured Bacteroidota bacterium
CGTAAATCGTACTTCGTACTTTCCTTTCTCCCCGCCGCTACTCTCCTCCCCTCTCCTTGAGGAGAGGGGCCGGGGGTGAGGTGGATTGTTTATCAACCGTGATAAAAAAATTCTTCTGATTCTCTAATACCTCATGCCTGGCAATCATCAACATGAAGAAATTCCCTATTTTCGTAGCACTAACCTGTATATCATGAACCAAAAAATACCCCGCCGTCTGTTTACGCTGCACATTTCGCTGGACGAAATCAAACCGTTAATCTGGAGAAGGCTGCTGACTGACAGTTCAACGACGCTGTTCGATCTGCATAATTACATTCAGATGATCTTTACAAACTGGAGGAACTATCACCTGTACCTGTTCGACAAGGGAGGGGTCGAATTCGGAGACCCGAGGCTCTGGACCGAAGAAGATATGATAGATGTAAAGACCGTCAGGATCCACAACCTGCTGAAAGAGGAGGGACAAACCATGGATTATATGTACGACCCGGGCGACGGCTGGCGGATGACGATCCTCCTGGAATCCAGCTCTTACGATCGGGAAAGGAATTACAGGAGACCGGTTTGCCTGGATGGAGAAAATTCTGCTCCACCCGAAGATGTTGGTGGAATAGGTGGTTTTGAAGAGTTCAGAGAGGTCACAGCCGACCCCTGCCATCCCGAATACCGGCATTACCGCAACTGGGCAGGCCGTTCCTACGATCCACAGAAATTTGATCTGAAAAAAACTAACCTGCAACTTGGTAGGCGTAATAAATACATTTTCGAATACAATCTCGGGATCGACATTCCGGGCTACACTCCCAGACTTTATTAGATACATTGAATACTTCATCAACTCCACCTGCGTAAGATCACCTTCATTGGTTTTGTACGAAGCAGGGAAGACCCGATCTATCTGAAACTTCCTTCCACTATTATCTTTCAAACAGGTTCAGGTACTCGGAAAAAACAAATACCTGGTTTCTCTTAAACCCTGTTTTCTCGTGCAGAATTCCGAGTTTTTCCAGTTCATGAATCAGCCTGTGCGAGGTGGAAATATTTACATCCAAAACATCTGCTGCTTCAGCAGCGTCAATAATTGGTTTGGTATACAAATACCGGAGCAGCTGCATGGCAAGGGGAACACGTTTCCCAAGCAGTACTATTTTTTTCTCCTCCACCTCTTTTCTCAACGCTATGACATCATGCAATGTACGGATGGAGTCCTCTGCCATTTCCAAAACTCCTGCCAGGAAGAAAGTCAGCCATTGGACCAGGTTGTTTTGTGTTCGAACCACAGTCAGATTATCATAGTATAAACCACGGTTCCGTTCAAAAAAGTCGGAAAGGTACAAGACTGGTTTGTCAAGAATATGATTATCCACCAGGTACAGGGTGATCAATAACCTGCCTGATCGTCCGTTCCCGTCAAGGAATGGGTGAATGGATTCAAACTGATAATGCGCAATCCCAATGCGGATGAGCAGTGGGGTCTGTAATTCCTGATTGTTCAGAAACTTTTCAAGATCACTCATCAGATCAGGCACTTCAGAGTGATGAGGAGGTATGTATGCAGCATCTGTCAGGGTTGCCCCTCCAATCCAGTTCTGTGATTTACGAAATTCCCCGGGCAATTTGTGTTTACCCCTTACACCCTGAAGTAGTACTTTATGTGTTTGTTTCAAAAGCCGGGTGCTTAAGGGAAGTTTCTCCAACTGACCGATTGCATAATTCATCGCATCGATGTAGTTGCGAACCTCCTGCCAGTCATTACGCTTCTCCGGATCTATGTATTCAGTGCGCTGAACAGCTTCTTCCATGCTCGTTCTGGTTCCTTCTATCCTGCTACTCTGGGTGGCTTCTTTGGTGATATGCATCCTGATGAAAAAATCCACATCAGGGATCAGGGAAGAAAATGCATTTAATTCACCAAGTTTATGTGTTGCCTCACTCAACAGACGATTAACCTTCGCATTACTCACCAGCCATTCCCGATTAACGGTTTCCGGCGAGAAACTGGAATACCCGTATCGCTTAATGTATCTTCCTGATTTAAAGCGGTCTATTTCCATGAGGTTCAATTTCTTTCTGCAAAGATACAATTTTATATTTGCAGTTATGCCACTTTCTGCAATTATAGAATCTTATCCGTGCAGAAACTTCTGCTTTCGGATTTTCCCTCTCTCCCGTCCCTTTATTGGGTTTAACCGGAAAGAATAATTAACCTTCGGCATTCTACCCTCGTACTTGCATTCGTACTTCTTAATTCATTCATAAATCATTTCCACCGGATACCATGTCGCAACTGGTACGATCTGATCTTCAAATTCCCTGTCAAGATTCATGAAATCAATGATCCTCTCCTCTTTTGGGAAAAGGGAATGACAGTATCTTGGGAATACATAATCGGGAACAATCCCAATGAAATCCACACCAGTTACCATTCTCTCAATCTCTTCGGCATCAGCTAAAATAAATGGAATATGACGTTCATAAAGTGCCAGGGCCATTCTTACCGTTTCTTCCACCCTCACAAAGCTTGATCCGGCAAGATGTAGTATCCATTGATCTCCCCTTGGATATAAAGAAAGTGAAATGTGCGTGGAGTTGCCTCCCCTGCATATTTCCCAGGGGTGACTACCCATGCGATCCCCACCATAATACCACTCATGGAATGCCTTGATAGAATTCCCGATAATCTCTCGAAGCCCTGCATCCCGTCCGTCAGCCATACTTGTATATTTATCCCGGGGAGAAAGCCTTTGCTTCTCTCCTTTGAAATAGGAATTTGCATCATAACAGATCTCACAGTATCTGAAATAATCATCGGCTGTTACATTCTGAATAGGTGATGAATAACCTGGTTCTCCAGTTGCTGAAATGAATTCCCTTAGTTTTTCTATTCCCCTGATGCCGATACGTTCATCCAGGCGAATTGCTTCATCACCCAATATATTCCAGAAATCCAATCGTTTAATTCGTCCAAATCGTTTCGAGTAGGCAAGATGTTTTTCCAGGTAATTTTTACATGCTTCAGGATCCTGCCGAAACCTGCTGATGTCCTCTTTTAACCTGCTGGCGAACTTATCCAGAAAATTTTTTAAATATTCAGACCACTGATTATCAATAGTCTTACTCTCTTCCTTGCTGTCGAGGGTGAATGCCAGCTTGGAATTAAAGTAAAAAAATAGTTTGCTTTCATACCTGGCGGTGGTCAGACTGTACCAATAGGTCTCATTTGGATAATAGTCCTTCCACATTTCCATGAATTCTTCCCGTGTATTTACGATTCCTTCCTTTTTGTATTCCCTGAATTGCCCGAAATTCCGGATAGTCCCCCGGGGAAACTCAAGCCAGATCCTACGTACTTCATCATTTTCTGCAGGATCAATACACGATATCTCCTGATACATGGACAGAAGTTGTTCTTTGACATATTGATCCATAAGACTCTGGAACATGTCAATACGCTCAAGAATCCGGTCTATTTCCGGAGCAAATAGTTGCATGTGTTTTATATTAATATGTTATCCTGATATATCTATTAAAGCGCCCGTGTTGAATCTTCATTATATCAAATTTATAGATAATCAGTTTTCGATCAGAATATTTCAAAATCCTCTCTGCTCCGTATCTTCATTATAGGTTCTGACCGAAAAAGGGACTTCCCGGTACAACGCAAGCTCATAATCGATAACCTCTCCATCTTTGGTGGATCTCCACGGAAGGTCCTTATGCGAATATTCACTGACTGCTGATGCCGACCAATCGGAGAACCTGTCTATTACCCGATCAATCGTCTCCGTTTCAGCAGCGCTCATTTTCGTCAGATCTGGTTTGACCAGAGGGATATACCTTATTTGAGGATAACCATGAAAGGTTGTTTTAATCCGTTGAATCTGCTCTTCCTTAATCATCCTGCTGATGATGGTATTGAAATCCTGCATAACAGGACCAAAGGGAAGCTTCCGGTATTGAGCGCCGGTGAGATGTTCCTCAAAAAGTTCATAAAAATTGAAGTCTGCATAATAGAGAAGTTTGTATAGTACCGTTTCGCCTACATTGGGTTTTCCGGCACACTGCTCAAGAAGATAAAGCAGGACATTCCTGAATTTATCCATCCGAAACCGGGGAACTGGGGTTCGTTCATTCTTGACAGCAGGTTCGGAATCTTCCCATAGTTCAACTTCCATTTTTGCCTGGTAATCGCTGGATAAAAACCGGTCAATGGAGAATCCTAAAACCTCCGCAAGTTTCATTAACTCTATAACGGTTATATTCCGATTACCCAATTCCATCTGTGTAACCGATGATCTGGGCATCTTCAAAAACATGGCAAGGTCATCCTGAGAAAATCCTTTTTGCTTCCGAAGTACCAAAATCCTTTTTCCAATTTGTTTTGGTGTAAATTCAATTGCCTTCATAATCGATGATTTTGTACAAATATACGAATTGTTCTATTAATGAACATTATCTTGTTCTATTATCAATCTTTTTTATTGTCATGATTAAACTTTGTACTTCTACCTTCGAACTTGCATTCGTACTTCGTAAATCGAACTTCGTACTTTCCTTTCTCCCCTCCCTCAGTGAGCAGAGTCCGTTGTCGATACCGATCGGCCTGGCGTGGTCAACACCGTCGGCCTGTCCAGATTGGATTTTATAATATCTTTACAGGCCTTTAAAAATGGAGTATCTACTTTATGATTAAGAAATACCATGGAAAATAAGCTAAAAAAAGAGCTGTATGAGCTGATCAGAAATGATGACTCAATTTTTGATTTTATTCAATTATCCTCCCTCGACGGTCTTTGGTACTGGGATATGGATAAACCCGAAAATGAATGGATGAATGCCCGGTTTTGGCCGGCATTGGGCTATTATCCTGATGAAATGCCGGATGTATCGGGTGCCTGGAAGAGTATAATCAACCAGGATGATGTAAGCGTAGCACTGGACAATTTTACTAAGCATCTGGAGGATCCAACCCATCCCTATGACCAGGTTGTCAGGTACAGGCATAAAAACGGGTCAACTGTCTGGATTCGATGTCGGGGTTTGGCGATCCGGGATAAAAACGGGAAACTGATCCGGATGCTGGGATCGCATCAGGATATAACAGAGAATAAGAAGGCAGAGATGGAGCTGCTCACAGTAAAGGATGCTGCTGATGCATACAGTGCTAACATTACAGCTATTCTTGAGGGTACAACTAATAGTATCTGGGCGTTCGACAGGAACTTTAACATATTATACGTGAATCCTGTATTTCAGCAGGAGTTCTACCATACATTTGGTGTTAAGCTGGAGCCGGGGGTCAACCTGGTTGAATCCCTGCCCGAAGCCATACGCCCGGCCTGGAAATCCAGGTATGACAGGGTACTGAACCACGAACAGTTTACAGTGGAGGATGTAGTTGAAACAGAGAACGGAACGATCTACATACATGTGTCGTTTAACCCTATTGTAAAAGATGGCAAGGTTATCGGGGGGTCATGCTTTGGCAGTAACATTACTCCTCGAAAGGTTTCGGAGCTGGAACTGATCAAAGCCAAAGAACAGGCCGAAGAAAGCGATCGCCTGAAATCCGCTTTTCTTGCGAATATGAGTCACGAAATCAGAACGCCCATGAACGGGATCCTGGGTTTTGCCGACCTGCTTAAAGAGCCTGACCTCACTGGTGATGAGCAGAAAAAATATATCGGTATCATTGAAAAAAGCGGAGCTCGCATGCTCAATATCATCAACGATATTGTTGACATTTCGAAAATAGAATCGGGCGTGATGGAAGTGGATATGAATGAATCGGATATGAACGAGCAGATTGATTATATATATACCTTCTTCAAAGCAGAAGTTGAAGAGAAAGGACTGCATCTTATATCAAAAAAATCGTTGCCGTCAAAGGAAGCTATCATTGAAACAGACCGCGAAAAAGTATATGCCATTCTTATCAACCTTGTCAAAAATGCCATCAAATACACCAACAAGGGTTCTATAGAATTCGGGTACGAAAAAAAGGGGAACTGCCTCGAGTTTTTTGTGAAAGACACCGGGATCGGAATAGCAAAGAACAGGCATGAAGCCATATTTGAACGGTTTATTCAGGCCGATATTTCAAACAAAAATGCTAACCAGGGAGCTGGCCTTGGATTATCAATTACCAAAGCTTACGTTGAAATGCTTGGTGGAAAAATATGGTTGGACAGCGAACAGGAAAAAGGTTCAATATTTTATTTCACCATTCCTTACAACTCAGAAAAACAAGCAGGCAGTCCAGCTACTCACAGCGATCTGGAACCGGGAGAAGATATTCAGATGAAAAACCTTAAGATCTTAATTGCCGAAGACGACGAAACGTCGGAATTCCTCATCACTGCAATGCTTTCAAAAAATAATCATGAAATTATCCGGACAAGGGCGGGGAACGATACCGTTGATACCTGCCGCCATAACCCCGACCTTGATCTGGTTCTGATGGATATCAGGATGCCCGGTATGAGTGGATATGATGCAACCCGTCAAATCCGGACGTTTAATCCGGACGTGATCATCATTGCACAAACAGCTTACGGACTTTCAGGTGACCGGGAAAAGGCTATTGAAGCTGGGTGCAACGACTATATCACAAAACCCATCATCAAAAATGAATTACTTGACTTAATGCACAGGTATTTCAAGAACTGAACCGAAATAACTTCTAACTTCTGACTTCTACCTTCCACATCTGACTTCTGACCTCTGACCTCTGACTTCTGACTTTCCTTCCTCCTGTTCTGGCACAGAGTTTGCTCTTTAATAACCTGGTTGGCGCCAATTCTTGATAAAAAAGTAAAATCAACCACAATTAAAAACTCAAAGCCATGAAGAAGATAATAATTGTTCTGGGAATCATGATGGCTGCATCGATTTGTGTGAAAGGGCACAATTACTACAACAACAATGCTGCCATCTCCATTCAGACTTTCTACAACGAATTAGCACCATACGGGGAATGGATCTATACCCCCGATTATGGATATGCCTGGCGGCCTTACCTCGGTTATTATGAAGATTTCAGGCCATACGCCACAAAAGGAAACTGGGTGTATACCGACCTTGGCTGGACCTGGGTCTCTGAATACCGCTGGGGGTGGGCCACATTCCACTACGGAAGATGGTTCTACGATAATTATTTCGGATGGATGTGGCTGCCCGGAGATGAGTGGGCGCCTGCATGGGTTACATGGGGTACATACAATGACTACTGGGCCTGGGCTCCGATGGGCCCCAACATCCATGTAAATGTAAACATGGGGTGGTATGCACCGGGCTTCTGGTGGACCATGGTGCCTCGTCGCAACTTCTGTTCCCACAACTGGCATTCATATATCTACAACAGGCCGGTACAGGTAACCAATATCACCTACATCACCAATGTTTACAGCGGGAACAATGAGAATCACAGCAACTGGCACTGGTACAATGGCCCCCGGAAGGTTGAGGTGGAGAAACATGCTCGCACAAAGGTCCAGACGAGGACAATCACCGACGTCGACAAACCCGTTACGGTGGCTTCACGGACAAACAGCATCCCTGTTTACCGCCCCGAAGTAACAAAGCGGGAAGAGAGAAGCCGTCCTGCAAACTATCGGACAGTCGAAAAGAGCAAGACTGACTCACGGACCACAGAAAACAGCCGGATCAACACCCGGACAACACCGGCTGAAAAGCGGACAACAGTGACTACCACGAAACGGTACGGAGAACCAGGAGTCGCACCAAAGCCTCCTGTTCAAAAACAGGAAATTAAAACGAACCGGCACCAGGAAACCAGGGTTGCTCCCCGTTCATCAAGTCAAACTTCGGATAAACGGAATAAATCCACGGTAAATACACGTCAGGTAGAAAAACCTGCACCAACACGTGTTGAACCGGCCAGAACAAACCCGTCAACAACACGACGCAAATAATCTGGCACAAACCAGCAAAGGGACTGTCTCCAACCATCGGAACAGTCCCTTTTTTTTTAGAAAACACACCAGCTGCTGCCGGAGCTTCGCTGATTGAGGCTTTGCCTGATGGAGTCACTGCGTGACTGATGGAGGCGGAGCCAGATAAAACTTGAATCTTGAAATTGAAATCTCTGACTTCTGACATCTGACATCTGACCTCTGACCTCCTTTTGTTTTTCCTCCATAAATTGCTTATATTGCAGTCTCTTTCAACAACATCATGAAACCAGCCAGCTCTTTGATATCTCTTCTTGTGCTGATAACCGGAACTCTGATCCTGACCATCTGTTCGTGTGATAAAGATGAAATAGTAAGGGCTCCCCTACCGGTGAATCCTCAAATTATTCCCTGCGAGGCGTGTATTCCCTTCGCCGGGTATTATGATCTGAGGGAGGTAAATGTCAATATTGTTAATGGTAACATCATCTGGTCACCCCTGCCGGTAGGTACGATCAACGGAAAGATTTATGGCGGTTACCTGATCCTGGATACCTACAGCCAGATGGTGGTTCATCAGTCAGGAGAAGCATTTAATTACCAGTGGTTTACAACAGAACCCTATAACAATACCCTCCAATACAACTACTGGATAACAAACGACTCGTCTCTGACCGTTGGCCCTGATCACCTGCCCGGTTCATTTTATCCGCACCTTGGCCCGCAGGACAACAGGATTGATACAATCATCTGGGACAGATGCCGGTACGTTCGCCATTGAATAGCACAAGGATACGTTCATCTGAGAGAATATGAATTTGAAAGCATCAAAAGAAACATACATTGCTTTTCTGCGTGGAATTAACGTTGGAGGACATCATAAGGTTCCGATGGCTGACCTTCGAAAAGAGATGGAGATACTGGGTTATAAAAACGTGCTAACACTGTTGAATTCCGGAAATGTCATATTTGATGCAACCTGTGATGATACTGAAAAACTTGAAAAGATCCTTTCAGAACACCTGGAGAAATCCTTTGGCTTTCCTGTTCCGACGATTCTAAGAAGATCTGAAATGATTTGCGGATTGGTGAATAACAGGCCGTTCAAAAATATAATATGTACAAAAGAGACCCGGTTGTATGTTTCATTTTTGAGGAAACATATGCAGCCCCGTCTGAAAATACCCTGGGAAAGTCAGGATAACTCTTTCAGAATTATTGAGATAAAAGAAAAAACTGTATTCAGTGTGTTAGATCTTTCGATTTCAAAAACACCAAAATCGATGGAAGCTTTGGAACGATATTTCGGGAAGGATATAACAACCCGAAACTGGAATACTATCGAACGAATCGGGGAAAAAATAATTGCCAGCTAGTACCACCCTATCCCCGTTTAACAAGAAAAGCCTGCAAACACCACGTTCACAAGCTTCTAACTTTAAATCTTCTTTACTTCGTACTTCTAACTTCGAACTTCCAGTTCTAACTTCGTAATTCTGACTTCGAACTTTGAAGTGGTACCCCGGGGGGGACTTGAACCCCCACGGCCTTGCGGCCACAGGATTTTAAGTCCTGCGTGTCTACCAATTCCACCACCAGGGCAGTATGTCGACCCCGTTCCCCTCCTGCGTGTCTGTCAATGGAATTTATCCCGACAAAAGGAGGGACCACCAGGGCATTAAGAGCCAATCTCAGTACAGACGCGATTTATCGCGGCTCAGGCTCGGATAAAAAAACCCTCTTCGAGGGTCTTTTTCCAGAGCAGAAGACGAGACTCGAACTCGCGACCCTAACCTTGGCAAGGTTATGCTCTACCAACTGAGCTACTTCTGCGTTTCAGAGGTGCAAAAATAATTAAATTTCAGAACAAGCTTATTTTTTTTCAAGCAATTTTTTAATCTCGTTCAACTTCATCAATGCCTCCACCGGAGTCAGCGTGTTAATTTCGGTGTTTAATATATCCTGCTTGATCTGCTCCAGCAACGGATCATCCAGCTGAATGAACGATAACTGGAAGCCTGACTCTGGATCCTGGATCCTGGATCCTGGATGCTTCTTCCCTCGTCCTTCGTCCATCGTCCCTCGTCCCTCGTCCATCGTCCCTCGTCCATCGTTCTTCGTCCTTCGTCCCTCGTCCTTCGTCCTTCGTCCATCGTCCATCGTCCCTCGTCCATCGTCCTTCATTCCCAGCGCCCTGCGCCCTGTGCCCTGAGCTTCAAGCTGCTTCAACATATCTTCTGCCTTTTCCAAAACACTGGAGGGCATCCCAGCCATCTTCGCCACATGAATCCCAAAACTATGCTCACTCCCCCCCGGCAGGATCGTCCGGAGGAAAAGAACCTGGTTGCCGATCTCCTTTATAGAGACATGAAAGTTGCGGATCCGGCCAAACAGGTTGGTCATCTCATTCAGCTCGTGATAATGGGTGGCAAAAAGTACTTTGGGTTTATACAATGGATGCTGATGCAGGTATTCGGCGATAGCCCACGCAATGCTGATGCCGTCGTAGGTGCTTGTCCCGCGGCCGATCTCATCCAGGAGAATCAGGCTGCGGTTGGAGATGTTGTTCAGGATGCTCGCCGTTTCATTCATCTCCACCATAAAGGTCGATTCCCCTGAAGAGATATTGTCGGAAGCGCCCACACGCGTGAATATCTTGTCGGTCAGCCCGAGTTCGGCAGATAAAGCTGGCACGAAACATCCCATCTGGGCCATCAGTACAATAAGAGCTGTTTGCCTCAGCAATGCCGACTTCCCCGACATATTCGGACCTGTAAGCACAATGATCTGCTGGGTTTTATCATCCAGGTAAACATCGTTTGCCACATACTCTTCCCCCGGCTTCAGCTGCCTCTCAATCACAGGATGCCTGCCCCCTTTGATATCTAGCACATAACTGTCGTTGAAACTGGGCCTCAGGTAACTGTTCTGTCTGGATATAAAAGCAAAATTCACAAGTACATCAAGCTTTGCGATGGCATTGCTGTTAACCTGAACAACCTGGATATAGTCGTTCAGGAAGAGGATCAGCTCCTGGTATATCTCCATCTCCAGTACCATGATCCGCTCATCGGCTCCAAGGATCTTCTCCTCGTATACCTTCAGCTCATCGGTGATGTAGCGTTCAGAATTCACAAGGGTTTGCTTCCGGTGCCACTCCTCGGGAACCTTGTCCTTATGCGTGTTGGTTACCTCCAGGTAGTATCCGAATACATTGTTAAATCCAATCTTCAGGGAGCTGATGCCGGTTCGCTCCTGCTCCCGCTGCTGTATTTTGACCAGGAAGTCTTTCCCCGAAAACGACAGGCCTCTCAATTCATCCAGCTCAGCCGAAACTCCCTCCCGGATAATATTTCCCTTCACAGCCAGTGCCGGTGGATCGGGGTTGATCACCTGCTCAATGCGCTCACCAACCAGCTTCAGTGGAGTCAGGAGTTCTCCCATTTTCTGCAATCCTTTAGAAGCCGATGTCTCACACAATCCCTTCACCACTTCGATGGCATCGATCGCCCGTTTCAGGTGGATCATCTCCCGTGGGTTGACTTTCCCAACAGCCACTTTGGAGATAAGCCGTTCCAGGTCGCCTATCTCGTTAAACTCCTTGCGAAACAGCTCTATCTGGTCCGAATTTTGCGTGAAATACGCTACTGTATCCAGCCGTTCCTCAATCGGTTGCCTGTTTTTCAACGGCAATACAATCCACCGCCGAAGCAGGCGCGATGCCATTGGTGAGACCGTCTGGTCCAGCACCTCATTCAGGGTTTTGGCATGTTCGTGTGGCGTTTTAAGGAGTTCAAGATTGCGGATAGTGAAGCGGTCGAGCCACATATAATGCTCCTCTTCGATGCGGCTGAGCTTGCAGATATGCTGAACCTTGTTGTGTTGTGTCTCCGAGAGGTAATGCAATGTTGACCCTGCAGCAATAATTGCCTGTTCCATGCCCTCCACCCCAAATCCCTTCAGCGATTTCGTCCCAAAATGCTTCAGCAGAAGATCGTCTGAAAAGTCAGTTGTAAATACCCAGTCGTCGAAGGTGTTGATGTAGAACTTCTCACCAAAGAGTTCAACGAATTTCTGTCGTTTGCTCTTCTGGACCACCACTTCACTGGGCCGGAAGCTCTGCACGAGCTTGTCGATATACTCAAGGGATCCCTGCGCCACATAAAATTCCCCTGTGGAGATGTCGAGAAAGGCAACTCCCGATATTTTTGGTTCAAGATGGATCCCTGCCAGGAAGTTATTCTCCTTTTGATCGAGGATCTTATCATGGTACGAAACACCCGGGGTAACAAGTTCCGTAACACCGCGTTTGACAATGGTTTTGGTCAGTTTGGGATCTTCAAGCTGGTCGCAGATTGCTACCCGGTATCCTGCTTTTACCAACCTGGGCAGGTAGACATCCAGTGAGTGATGCGGAAAACCGGCCAGCTCCACATACGCAGCCACCCCATTGGCCCTCCGTGTAAGCACAATTCCCAGCACCTTCGAGCTTTTGATCGCATCCTCCCCAAACGTCTCATAAAAATCACCCACCCGAAACAGCAACAGCGCATCCGGATACTTCGCCTTGATCGACGAGTACTGGCGCATTAAAGGTGTATCTGCTATCTCTTTTGCGGGTTTTGTTGACATTTAATTTCGAAGTTGACAGTTGGCAAAACTCTTTATCGCGTATCCCGGATCGCGTATCGCATTTCGTAATTCAAAAGTACTTCACCTGACCCGTTCCTTCAAATTATGTTGATAACTCTGCAAAAATGGCGCGGAATCATTACTTTTGATCCCTGTTTGCCCCCAAACCCCCTAAAGGGGGCTTACACCTGCTGCGCAGGATGACCCCTCCCTGCCCTCCCCTAGGAGGGGAGGAATATTCGCGAAGCGAAATAAGTCCCCTTCAGGGGATTTAGGGGTGAGTTGGGGATATAGGGGCAAGCCAACTATGCGTAAACTCTCCATGTCCGAACTCAACCGCCCCTCCCTCGACGACTTCCGTACAAGTCCGAAAGTCCCCATTGTGATAGTTCTTGACAACATTCGCAGTCAGCATAACGTAGGATCGATTTTCCGGACAGCTGATGCCTTTAACCTGGAAGCCATCTACCTGTGTGGTATTACTGCAACACCTCCTCACCGGGAGATCCATCGCACTGCCCTGGGAGCTACAGAATCAGTTACCTGGAAATATTTTGACAATACAATGGAAGCGGTTACACAACTTCAAAAGAGAGGGTTTCAGCTGCTCGCAATCGAGCAAACAGATCAGAGTGTTCCATTGTCTGATTTTACCTCTGAACCCGGCCAATCTCTGGCGCTCATCTTTGGCAATGAAGTGCAGGGTGTATCCGGCGATGTGTTATCAATCGTTACCAGGGCCGTCGAAATTCCCCAGCATGGAATCAAACACTCCCTGAATGTAGCTGTTTCAGCCGGAATCGTGATCTGGGAATTTTGCAGGTTATGGGAGAAAAATAGTGGAAGAAAATGTAACTCTGGAAAGAACAATGCGTAAAACATATCAATACTTTTACTAATTTTACCAGCTTAAATAGCACAATCAAAATTAATTAACTGATTGCCAGACAATTAAACATTATCGTCCAAATAACATTTCTAAATAAACCTTTTTATTTAGATATTTATTTAATATATTTGTGAATCAGTAAACATTATTTAATAAAATCTAACATCAGAAGTATGAAAAATTTTTCTCGAAATTTGTCTAAGGTACTGATCGTCCTCCTCGTGGTGCTCGTACCTGCACTTGCTTTTAGTCAGGATGCAACCCCGGAGGTTACAAAGGTCAGAAACACAGCCCCATCCTACAGCTATTGGTCTGTTCAGGGTTTTGGCGGAGTCATGCAGTTCAATGGCGACCTTTCCAAGGACCTGCTTTTCAACATGGGTGAAAATTTAATGGGATACAATTATGGTCTCGTTGTCACCAAGCAATTCACACGTGTTATCGGCGTACGCGCCCGTATCGCTCATGGAAAACTTCAAAGTAAGATCGTTGGCAAATTTGTCTACGATTTTGATGATGGAGAACCTGCCGACCCAACACCACATTACCTCCACAAATCGTTTGAGGCCTATCCATGGGAGACTGACCTTCAGTTAACGGTAAACTGGCTGAACTGGATCCTGGGCTACAAACCTGAGAGGGTATTCAGCTCTTATGCCATCTTCGGCTTTGGCGTCGACCAGACCATTGGTCACAGGACCGACCTGCTTCTTGCAGTAGATGATGCATGGATCGGACAGAAAGACAAAGCTAATAATGTAGGAAACACAGGTGGAATTGCAGGTCACAACCTCGTTTTTAAAGCTGGTGCAGGTTTGGGTTTTGACATCAACATCCACAAGCATTGGTCGATCAACCCCGAATTCTACTGGCGTTGGAGTGCCAAGGACATCATGGACATGACCAAAGGGGGTGCCAAAGAGATCAAGAACGACATGTACAGCGGTGTCACCATCGGTCTTACCTACAAGTTTGGGTACCGTGGCGGCAACCTGAAAGAGATGGAGAAGAGATACGGAGAGGTAATCTACGAAGTAACTCCTGCTATTCTCTCTGAAAAGGGCGACTCTGTTGTTGTTACCATCAAAGGAATCTTCCCCGAAAAATATTTCGCTCAGAAGGTGGGCATGTATTTCCAGCCTGTGCTGACATACCCCGGTGGCCAGTATGATCTGCCAGCTATGCACCTGATGGGTGAGAAGCTGACCGGCGATGGCACTATGATCAAATACAAAGAGGGTGGATCCTTTACATACACCACTGTATTCCCATACAAACCGGAGATGAATACCTCGGAACTCGTTGTTGCCCCGATCATCTACGTAGCCAAAGAGACTATCATGCCGAAGAAAGATGAGATCATGGTCAATGCCAGGTTTATTGAGCTCTCATCGCGTAACCTTGCTCCCGGTGTCATCTATACACCTACCCGCATCAGCGCCAACCAACTCACAAACCTGCTTGCAGCCCACGGCTATCAGAAAGAAGTTATCGTTTCAAAAACCGGTGAACTCTACTTCCCTAAAAACATCGCCAAACTCAACCTGAAAACCGGGTTGAACAAAAACAGTGCTTCCAAAGATGCACTGGCTGGTTTGGATGCTTTCCTTCAGCAGGGATGGAAACTGAAGAATATTGAGATCGACGGATGGGCATCACCCGAAGGGGAAGAGACATTCAATGTAGGCCTCTCTGAAAAACGTTCGATGACTGGAAACACCTATATGGTTGACCAGTACAAAGCCTGGGTCAAGGCTGCCAACAAAGACAACAAAGACAGAAAAGCCGTTAAGGCTGCTGTAGAAGCTGCCGCCGCTGATGTCAACTTTGTGTTAAATCATCATGGTCCCGACTGGAACGGATTCCTGAAGGAGATCCAGAACAGCAGCCTGAAAGATAAAGACAAGATCATCAACGTTGTCAACTCTCAGATGAGCGAGCCCGAGAAAGAGCAGAAACTCCGCGATATGATCCTGATCTATCCTCAGATTGAAGAAAACCTCCTTCCTCCGTTAAGAAGGGCTGTCATCAAAGTTAACCTGTACGAGCCTCGTCTGTCTGATGAAGAGATCGCCAATCTGGCTATCAATGATCCTGCTAAACTGAAGGTAGAAGAGATTCTGTATGCCGGTACTCTGACCAACGATGCCGCCGTTCAGGTGAAAATCTATGACAACGCCGCAAAAATCTACAAAGACAACTGGAAGGCCCTGAATAACGCAGGTGTTGCCAATATCGCAGTTGGTGACTACAAGAAAGCTCTCAGTTATCTTATGGACGCCAATGCACTTGCCCCGAATAACGGCACTATTCAGAACAACACGGGTGTTGCTTACGGCAAGATGAGTGAATTCGCTGAAGCCGAAAAGTATTTCAACAAAGCCAAAGACCTTGGCGAGAATGAAAACTACAACCTCGGTGTATTGATGATCCCGAAAGGTGATTACCAGAAAGCCTCCCAGATGCTCGGAAATGCAAAATGCGACTACAACCTGGGTCTGCTCCAGCTTGTTTCCGGCAACACATCAGCTGCTGAGACCACACTGAAGTGTGCTCACCAGACACCGGAGACCTTCTACCTGCTGGCTATTGTTGGTGCCAAGAAGAACGACACCGGCATGCTCTACGAATACCTGATGAAAGCTTGTGAAGATAAAGATCTGAAAGCTCAGGCAAAGGGTGATCGTGAATTCTACAATTATGCAACTACTCCTGAATTCCAGAATATCGTGAAGTAAGGTTTACTGATAACCAAAAAAGGCTGATCCGGACGCGGATCAGCCTTTTTTTATCTCTTTTTTTAACCTCTTTACCGGATGATGCCTTGATACAGGATTTATAATCCTACCTTTTAACCCGTGTGATGCCGGATGGGTATGATTTGGAGATGAGATCGGATATCCAGTGGTAGTCCTCTTCGCGACTCACAAAATCAACACGGGAAGTCTCGATCAGCAGAATTCTCCAGTCCGATTGTTGCTTCATGAAGTCCAGGTAAGCCTGCTGGATCTTTTCAAGATATTCAATCGGGATATTCAGTTCGTAACTTCTCCCCCGAAGCCTGATATTCTCAAGCAGCTCTTCGGGTGTCAGGTAGAGAAAGACCAGGAGATCAGGTTTCGGAACTACCGATGAAACGATGGAAAAAAGACGGTTGTAGAGTGTCATCTCTGCCGGCTCCAGGTTCTGTCCGGCAAAGATCAACGACTTGAAAATAACATAGTCGGCTATAGTCACCGGTTTGAAAAGATCGGGTCGGCCAAAGTGATCTTTCAGTTGCTGATACCGGTCGGCCAGAAACGAGAGCTCCAGGGGAAATGCATACCGGGCAGGATCCTCGTAAAACTTAGGCAGGAACGAATTCTCCTCAAACTGTTCCAGGATCAGTGAAGTCTGCCGCTCTTCCGCCATCCGTGTAGCCAGCGACGTTTTCCCCGCTCCGATATTACCCTCTATGACAATATAGTTATACAAAACAGGTTCAAGGTTCAAGGCTCAAAGATACGAATCTAGATTGTGAATTGGTGAATTGGTGAACTGGTGAACTGGTGAGTCTTGTTGCGAGGAGCTGAAACTGCGAGCCGAAGCTGCGAACAAAGTGAAGCAGGTGTGAAGCAGGCAGCGACGCGGCAATGGTGAGTTAGGAAGTACGAGAAGCCCAAAACCTTATGTCTTCACCTCCCAAACACTCACCTTTCCGGAATCAACACAATGCTCTAGCAACTGCTTCATATCCTTTCCCAATACCTGATGCACAAGCTCCGGGGCAATCTCCGCCAACGGTACCAGCACAAACCTCCGCTCCTCTATAAGCGGATGCGGAATAGTCAACTCCGGCGTCTCCACGATCTCATCGCCGTAGAAAAGAATATCGATATCTATGGAACGAGAAACATAGGACGTAGGACGTGAGATCTGAGACGTACATCCGGCATCCGGTATCCGGCATCCGGCATCCGGCATCCGGCTTCTTCCCAACTCCCTCTCAATCCCCTGCAACACCCCAAGTAACTCAACCGGCAGGAGAATACTGCTAACCTGGATCACCTGGTTCAGGAAAGGATCCACGCTCTCCATTCCCCACGGTTCAGTTTCATAAATGGAAGAACGGCAGGTTATCGGGCCCACCTCCTGTCCAATCAGTTCACAGGCACGCAGGAGCTGTCCGGCCCTGTCGCCCTGATTTGAACCCAGGCAGAGAAAAATATCTTGTTCTTGATGTGCCATCCTGAAAGTTAAACAACGAAAAGCACAAAAGTAACTAAACGTCTAATGAAAATTACTTATGCCTCATGGCTTATGCCTTATGGCTTATGGCTTATGCCTCATGGCTTATGCCTTATGCCTTATGCCTCATGGCTAGGCCCTCATCCCTAATCGCTAATCGCTAATCCCTAGTCGCTATAGAGTTTCCTCAGCAAATAATCCAGCTTCTCCCCATACTTCGGATCGGTGGCCCAATGACCGGTGAGGTCGTATACAGTAAACACCGTCCCCCTCCTCACATGATGAAACCGCTTGTCAACCTGGACGGTACTCAATGGTTCGGTGCTTGCATAGGCCTTAAGATGCTGAATGTGGGCCCTGATGCCCTCCTCCATTGATCCAAACCAATCTCCGGCTGCAGAGGCGTTAATGGCTCCTAAGCCACAAAAGTTATTCTGGAAACGGCTTACTGAACCATTGAAACGAAGGAATCCGGTCTCCAGACACATCTGGCAGACAGCCACATCATAGTTAATTCCCTCCAGCTTACATTCGGAAATATAGGTCGTAAGTAACCGGGTCAGGTAGCTGGATTCCAGGGTCTTGTTGTGGTGCTGCATGAAACTGATCAGCCTGGGAATTGGCTTTTGCCCCTGATCCATTATTAAAATAGAAAAAACAGATTTAGGCGCAGGTTTCGGATCAGAGCTTGTGCCTGTTTTTCCTTTTCCCTCTCCATCGGTTTCAGGATGAGAAGTTGCAGGAATCAGTATGATAAGCAATAAAAAAAAGAGAGCCCTGATGCGCATGCAGAATAAATTGGTTAACCGCTGCAATGATAGATGAATTAATAGCGCTTTTTAACATGTGACATGAAAAGCTATTCACAATTTTATGTTAATTACTTTACCTTTGTAAAAAACCTCAAGCCATGAATTTCCTCAAAACAATGCTCGCCTCTATGCTGGGCACCTTCATCACTTTCGTGATCCTTTGTTTCCTTGTATTCGCCATCATTTTCGGAGTCATTATAGCTTACTCCGCTGATGAGGAGGTCCTTATTTCAGAGAAAAGCATACTGTACCTCAACCTCGACAAGCCTATTGCCGAACGGACTCCCAAAATGCCATTCTTTATGAATCCGATGGGTTCAGGGGCTGTTCTGGGGCTCGACGATATCCTGAAAAATATTGCCAAAGCCAAAGAGGATGAGAACATAGTCGGCATCTACCTCAACACTGAAAACATTACTGCCGGGATGGGAAGACTGAAAGAGATCAGAGACGCACTCATCGATTTCAGAAGTTCAGGGAAATTCCTGGTCTCCTATGGCAACTACTATACCCAGGCATCCTACTACCTGGCAACGGCTGCCAATCATCTCTACATCAACCCCGAGGGCGGGATGCTCTTCAAAGGGCTCAATGCTGAGCTGATGTTCCTCAAAGGGACACTGCAGAAACTGGATGTCGAAGTGCAGGTTGTCCGCCATGGAAAATTCAAAGCAGCCACCGAGCCCCTCTTTTTAGATAAAATGAGTGCCGAAAACAGGGAACAGATTACCTCCTTGATCTCCGATTTGTGGGATCAGGTCATCAGCGACATCAATGAAGCCAGGAACATTGAACCTTCAGAATTAAACCGGATTGCTGATAATCTGCTGGTCCAGACCTCTGCGGATGCCATGCAGTATGGACTGGTAGACACTATCCTCTATAAAGATGAGTTGCTAGCCAGGCTCAGGCAGTTGATGGAGATCGACAGTACAGCTAAAATCGTCACTGTCTCCCTCGATTCATACATGAAGGTACGTGATAAGAATATATCCACATCGAGGGAGAAAATTGCGGTGGTGTACGCCTATGGAGACGTAGTGGATGGTGAAGGCACAGAAGATAATATTGGCGGAGAGCGGATCTCCCGGGCTGTGAGGAAAGCCCGCGAAGACAAACATGTGAAGGCAATCGTGCTACGGGTGAACTCCGGAGGTGGAAGTGCACTGGCTTCAGAAGTGATTTGGAGGGAGATCGAACTGGCTTCCAGGGAGAAACCTGTTGTTGCCTCTTTCGGGAATGTGGCAGCAAGTGGCGGATACTACATCGCCTGCGCGGCCAGCAAGATCATGGCCGACCCGGCAACCATCACCGGTTCTATCGGTGTTTGGGGAGTTATCCCCAACCTGAAAGGATTGATGAATAACAAACTGGGGATCACCTTTGATAATGCCATGACCAATAAAAATGCAGACTTCATTCCGGTGATGAAACCGATGACCCCATACCAGAGAGCCATCATCCAGAAGGATGTCGACCATATCTATGATCTCTTCGCCGGACGAGTGGCAAGTGGCCGTCATATGACAGTCGAAAAAGTCGACAGCATCGGCCAGGGCCGGATCTGGAGTGGTACCGAAGCTTTAAATCTTGGGCTAATCGATACCCTCGGCGGACTAACTGATGCCATCAAACTGGCAGCCTCCTTAGCTGGTTTAGTTGATTACAGGATCACAGCACTGCCAACCCTTAAAAATCCGCTTGACCAAATCCTCGAACAGCTCACCGGCAAATCCACCCCGGATGTATACATGAAACAAGCCCTGGGAGAGGATTACCACTACTTCGATTACCTGCGTAAATTGAGAGAGATGAAGGGAGTGCAGGCGAGGATGGAGTATGAGTTGAAAGTCAACTGATGGAGGCCTGCGGCCTGATGGAGC
>CALCGJ010000174.1 GCA_937900965.1 uncultured Bacteroidota bacterium
GCTTTCGCACCAGTTTAATCAATTCAAGTTCACTTCCCTCGGTGAAGGAGGTGTGTTGCCAAACGATGTTTCCATCTTTATCAATGAGAAATGTATGTGGTATTAAGCCGACATTCATAGCACGTTTGAAGTCCCCGTTTGGATCCAGAAGCACTTCGTATTCCCAGCCTTTTCCGTTGACAAGAGGTTCTACCATTTTGCTGGAACGGGCATCGTCGACAGAGACTGCAACCATCTTCACACCGGTCTCTTCCACCCAGTCGTCGTAATCATCGGCTATGGCCGACATCTCTTTGATGCAAGGTTTGCACCAGGTGGCCCAGAAGCTAAGGATGATGGGGTTCCCGTCATTAGTAATGCTGCTGGTATTGTAAGGATTTCCCTGAAGGTCTTTGATGTCGACAGATGGGATCTTATTGTAGCTTTCAGAGGCTTGTTCCTGAGTCATCCCGGACACAACAAAAATCAGGAATACCGCAAGTGTAGTAAAGATTCTTTTCATGGTTGATTTTCAGTTTGGTTAACAGCGTGCAAAGATAACGAATCGAACTTTTATTTCTTATTTTGATAACTAGTTTAGAACAAATCCATAATTGATAGATTCCGGTATAAAAACAGACCCGGATCAGATCGGATTAAGAGCTGAGATCTTCTGTTATTGATAGAAAATCTCCAAAAGTTTCGTCTTTGGCTTTGGAAGAAGGAAGAGATGATCCATGGTGGCAGGGATCAGTACAATTTCACCTTTTTTTATCTCCTCCATCCCGTGCAGATATTGGATGCTGCAATTTCCTTCTGTGCAGAGATAGATGATAAATGAGTCGATGTATTCCAGGTCTTTCTCAATACCATGATCCAACTCCAGGATGTTTGTTGTGAATGCCGGACATTCAACCAGGTTAACCGTCTGATTCTTCAACCTGGAATACGTAGTACGGTACGTGTCATGTACAGTGAAATCGATTGCTTCCAGAGCCAATTCAGTATGTAATTCTCTTGAATTACCTTCACCATCAACCCGGTCCCAGTCATAGATCCTGTAGGTGGTATCTGAAGTTTGCTGAATCTCTGCCAGCAGGAGGCCCGGACCCAACGCATGAACCCGTCCGCCAGGCATGAAAAAGACATCTCCCCGCTGAACTTCCTCCACATTGAGGATCTCCTTCATCCGTTTCTGCTCCAGGTGATCCCGATAGACCTTTTGGTTCACCTCCCGGCTGAAACCGCTGATGAGTACAGCATTTTTTTCTGCATCCAGGATATACCACATCTCTGTTTTTCCATTGCCGATATTCCGTTTTGCCGCAAGTGCATCATCCGGATGTACCTGGATCGATAACCAGTCGTTGGAATCGATGAATTTGACCAGGATCGGGAACTGGTCTGGAAATTGTTCAAATGCCTTCTCTCCGACAAGATCGTCCATGTAGATCTCCACCAGATCATTCAGCTCATTACCTTCAAGAAATCCATTGGAAACCAGTGTCTGGGACCCGGGAACACCGGATAATACCCAGGCTTCTCCACAATTGGAAAGAGGGGAGAAGTCAAGCCCTAATCCGGTGTGTATCTTTTGACCTCCCCACACCTTGTCTTTAAAAATTGGAGTAAATTTCAGTGGATAAAGCAAGTTCATGACGGATGCTATAGTTTCTTGATTTATGACTACTTTTACAACCTGACAAGCTGACAAGAAGACAAAGGTATACTTTTAAATATTATGGCACATCGGCCTATATCGTATCTCAATAAAATACAGGAACTTAGAAAAGAACTCCATCAGTATCCTGAGTATTCCGGCAGAGAAAAGAAAACTGCTGCCAGAATTCTGGAATTTTGTTCTGATTTTCAACCTGATGTTGTGATTGAGAAGCTCGGAGGGCATGGTTTTGCCTTGGTTTTTGAGGGAGCCCAGGATGGGAAAACCGTGATACTCAGGGCTGAACTGGATGCGTTACCTCTGGATGAAGTGATCGATATTCCGCACCGCTCCAGGAATAAGGATCTGGCACACAAATGCGGCCACGATGGACATATGGCAATCCTTTGCGGAGTGGCCTCATTGCTTCATAAGAACCGGCCAAAAACCGGACGGGTGGTGCTTCTGTTCCAACCTGCCGAGGAGACCGGGAAAGGGTCAAAAGCGGTGTTGAAAGACCCCAAGTTTCAGGGGATAGTGCCCGATTATGTGTTTGCTTTGCACAACCTTCCCGGGTTTCCTGCCGGGTCGGTCATTGTCAGGAACGGCCCTTTTGCGTTTGCATCACTGGGCATTTTTACCAGGATCAAGGGGGAATCCTCCCATGCGGCATTCCCTGAACACGGGATATCTCCACTGCCAGCTCTGATGGAGCTGCTTGGGACACTACAGGAGCTACCCACAAGTATTCCCGATCTGCACAAAAATACTATTCTTACAATCACTTATAGCCGCCTGGGCCACTTTGTTTTTGGAACATCTCCGGGCCAGGCCGAACTGGCAGCCACAATGCGATCCGAACGAAATCAGGACCTGGAAAAAATGAAAGCAAAGATCATCCCCATAATACGTGAGATCGGGGTCAGGTATATGCTGGAAACTATTATTCAGTGGCACGAGCCGTTTAGTGCAACAGTCAACACCCCGGAAGTGGTAACCATGATCAGGTCAGCTGCCAGGAAACTGGAACTGCCACTTGTGGAGAGACATGAACCATTCCGTTGGTCGGAAGACTTCGGTGAGTATACGGCAAAATATCCCGGAGCGATCTTCGGACTGGGTTCGGGGGAGCACCATTCTGATCTGCACACACCTCATTATGACTTCCCGGATGAGATCATCGAACCCGGGATCAGGATGTTCCACGAGATAATCAAACAGATAAACAGGTAATTGCATGACTTCTATTCATACTGTTTGCCTCTTCTGCGGATCAGCTGTTGGTGCATCACCACAGTATCGTGAGGCAGGTCTTGAATTGGCTTCTGTTCTGTTGAAGAGGAAGATATCCCTGGTTTATGGAGGAGCAAATATCGGGTTGATGAAGGTTGTAGCCGATGCAATGCTTGAGGCCGGAGGTACGGTTATAGGTGTGATGCCAAAGACATTAGCGGAGAAAGAGGTAGCCCATGAGAGGCTGACTGCCATGCATATTGTTCCCGGAATGCAGGAACGGAAAGCATTGATGGCTGATTTGTCAGATGGCTTCATTACAATGCCGGGAGGGTATGGCACGTTTGACGAAATATTTGAAATGCTATCCTGGAACCAACTCAACCTAATTCAGAAACCTGTTGGAATTTTAAACATCAATGAATACTTTGATCCTCTTCTGGCACAGCTTGATCTGGCTGTAGACGAAAGATTTCTACGTCCCGAACACCGGGATCTTCTTGTTGTGGATACCGATTCTGGAATGCTGATCGATAAAATGGAGTCTTTCCTACCTGTCGAAGCC
>CALCGJ010000175.1 GCA_937900965.1 uncultured Bacteroidota bacterium
ATGCCTTATGGCTTTGCTTCGTCACTATGTTCCTCGCAATGACAGTTTTGCGGTTTCACATTCTTTGTCGATCTCCTCGAGGGTAAGGTTTTTATCACAACAAAATGTTTCGCCTTTCTGATGCTCTGCACATACCTTTATTTTCCTATAAGCAATCCGCTGAATGTTAAGCAGGTGCCGAACGGAGATATTATCCGTTGTAAAGTTCTTTCCACCTGATCCGCAAGCGAGAGTCAGAGATGGGTTAAGTGAATTATACAGCCCACCGATAGCACCTTGTGATGAAGGAGTATTGACAACTATTCTCCCTGCATTCAGGGTATGCGCAAAATAATGAATCTTGGCAGGATCATTTGAGAAGATGCTGACAGTATGTCCCAACCCGCCATGTTCGTTGATCCGTTTGCACAACAAGATGGCATCGTCAAATTCATCAACTTCGTAGTACCCCAGAATGGGCGCGAGTATCTCGAGAGAAAGCGGCCACTGTAATCCAACCTGGTGTGGTTCCATGTGAGCAATCAACACCCTTGTTCCCTTTGGAATCTGGATTCCTGCTATCCTGGCAATCACCTCCGGAGGTTGACCAATGACTTCAGGGCTCATGGATTTCTGGGCTGTATTGATGGCGATCTTTCCAACTTTTTCAATCTCTTCAGGTGAAAGGAAATACCCCCCCCGTTTTTTTAACTCTTCCCTTACCTCTTCTGCATTATACCGTGATACCACCACCGACTGCTCACTGGCACAGATTGTTCCGTTGTCAAATAGTTTTGATACCAGAATCTGATCAATTGCAAAGGGGACATCAGCAGTCTTACCAATATAGACGGGCACGTTTCCGGGACCAACCCCAATAGCCGGGTTTCCTGAGCTATATGCCGCCCTGACAAGGCTAACCGATCCGGTAGCAAGAATCAGAGCTGTTCGCGGGTGGCTCATGAAAGCGAGGACCTTTTCACGGGAAGACCGCGGAATCCACTGAATGCAATTCTCTGGCGCACCTGCTTCCAAAGCAGCTTCATAACAGATCCTGACAGCTTCGATTGTACATTTCCGTGCGGCACCATGGGGATAGATCATGATCGGGTTCCTGGTCTTCATCGCGATGATGATCTTGAACATAGCCGTTGATGTAGGATTTGTAATAGGTGTCACAGCGAGAATTGGTCCCATGGGCCTGGCTATCTCAGTGATCAAACTCTCATCATCACGGCTGATGATCCCAGCCGTTTTCTGGTTAATGATATCCTTAAATACAAACCGGGTGGCGATAATATTTTTCACCATCTTGTCATGTACAATGCCTAATCCCGTCTCCTCATGAGCCATCTTGGCAAGCTTCCATCGATTGGCAAATCCTGCTTCATAAACAGCTCGTGTAATCCGATCAGTTTGTTCCTGATCCAATTTCGCGAATACATGTGCGGCTAACAGGGCTTTCTGAATAATTGTATCTACCGAAGGATCTGAGGGGCGCTCTTCCATAGTTATTTTTTATATGCACAAATATAGATTTTTTTAAGAAAGTAGCGAGGTAGCGAAATAGCAAGATAGCGAAATAGCGAAAAAGTGAAAATAGTTTTGTTTTTCAAATTACTGGTTGTAAATTTGTTACCTGGATGCTTGAATCTTGATTCTTGAACCTTGAACCTTGAACCTTGACCCTGAAATATCATGTGGAAGAAGATACTGCATATTATTCTCAACAAATACTTCCTGACCTCTGTTGCTTTCCTTGTGTGGTTGTTCTTTTTTGACAGTAATAACATTCTGCTCCGGTTTCGTCTTAATAATCAGCTGAATGAGTTGAAACGGGAAAAGCAGTTTTACCTGGACGAAATTCACAAAGATTCCATCCTAACCCAGAAGCTTTTGCATGATACTGCTGAGCTTGAGCGATTCGCCAGGGAGAAATACCTGATGAAAAAGGAGAACGAGGATATTTTTCTGGTGATAGACACTACACCGGATCCACATCAATAATCAACCTGACTCCCGAAAACTCTTTATTCTTCTCAAACTCTTCGAGGAGACCCTTAAGTTTGGCTTTCATGGCATTTACCTCCCCTCCCCGCTCCAGTTTGATCATGATCTGTTTGATGTAGAGGTTCATAATACGGGAGACCATTGGATATTCGGGGCCAAGGATTCGCTTCCCGAAGATCGAACGAAGGTCGGAAGCCAGGAATGAGGCGGCCTTGTTCAGCACCTCAGGTTTTCGGTGTTTAAGCCGCAGGATGATCAACCGGTGAAACGGGGGATAATTGAATTGCTTGCGTTCATTCAGCTGCCCCATGTACATCGACTGAAAATCGTTGTTAACAACATCCCGGATGATGGCATTAGAGGGTTGCCAGGTCTGTATGATGACCTCTCCACGTCTTGTTTTCCGACCCGACCGACCGCCAACCTGGGCCATAAGCTGGTAACTCCTTTCCCCAGAGCGAAAGTCGGGATAGCTAAGCATATTATCCGCATTGAGTATACATACGGTGCTTACATGGTCAAAATCGAGCCCTTTAGTAACCATCTGGGTGCCAATCAGGATGTCAATCTTCCTCTCTTCAAAGTCGGTGAGAATTTTCTGAAGTCCATGCTTCGACCGTGTAGTATCCAGATCCATCCGAGCTACCCGGGCATCAGGCAGAAGGATCTGCAGATCCTCTTCTACCCGTTCGGTACCAAATCCTTTCATCCTGATCTTGACACCATTGCACTCGGGACACTTTTCGGGAACACGTGTTACAAAACCACAATAGTGACAACGAAGCTGATTGACCTTCTTATGATAGACGAGGGTTACATCACAGTTTTTGCAGTTGGGCATCCAGTGACATGTTTCACACTCCAGCCGCAGGGAAAAGCCCCTGCGATTCTGGAACAGGATGATTTGCTCGCGGTTCTTCACCGCTTTTTCCATCTTTTCCAGAAGCACAGACGAGAAGTGTGCCTTCATCTTCCCTTTCCGATGCTCCTGCCTGATATCTACCACTTCAATTTCCGGAAGCTCCATCTCCCGGTAACGTGTCATCAGTTCAACCAGTCCGTACTTCCCATGTCTGGCATTAAAATAACTCTCTACAGAAGGGGTTGCCGAACCAAGGATAACCCGAGCTTTATGCAATTTACCAAGAATTATTGCAGCATCGCGGCCATTGTACCTGGGAGCCGGATCATATTGCTTGAAGGAGGAGTCATGCTCTTCGTCCACGATCACTAATCCGAGGTTAGTGAACGGTGCAAAAATGGCCGACCTTGCTCCAAGAATTACTTCATACTGGTGATCCACTGTACGGTTCCATATTTCCGCTTTCTCCTGTTCATTGAAACGGGAATGATAGACTCCGACACGATCGCCGAAATATTTCTTCAGGCGAGTTATGATTTGGGTAGTCAGAGCAATCTCAGGTAACAGATAGAGAGCCTGTTTACCGGCATCGAGGGTCTCCTGGATCATGTTGATATAGAGCTCCGTTTTGCCGCTGGAGGTAACTCCATGTAACAGGACTACCTCTTTCCGGTCCCACTCTTTTCTGATATCATCGAGAGCTTGTTGCTGGACTTCTGATAATTTGATTGTGTCGGCAGTTATCTGCGGATGCCCTAAATTCATTCTGCTAACCTGCTTTTCTGTAACTACAAGAGCTCCTTTTTTCATCAGGGCATTTAATGCTCCGTCGCCACCTACAATGTTTTTCATCAATAATGTTCGGGGGATAGAGAGAGGGTCCCCAGGCTTATATTTCGTCAGGTGAACGAAGGTCATCACTACTTCCAGCTGCTTTGTGGCCCTTTTTTCCAGTGCATCAAACAGATCCCTGAGCTTCTCCCCGCTGGTTGCAAGTTCGTCTGACAGACTCACGAATTTCTCTCTTCTTGGACGGTACTTTTCGGTTAGTTCCTCTTCCAGCAGAACGATCCCTTTATCTATCATTGTTTTGATAACAGGGATAACTTTTTTCTGGTCGAGAATTCTGATCACATCTGAGATAGCGATTGTTTTCTGATGCCCCAGGGCTTCCAGGAGCAGCATCTCTTTCTCGTTCATCCCGTCAAACTCGCCTGAAAATGATGGATTGAGAACCACCTTTGATTCGCTTGCAAGCTTAAGGACGGAAGGCAATACAGCATTCATAACCTCTCCCAGGTGGCACATATAGTAGGATGAGATCCAATCCCAAAAGGTAAACTGGATATCCGATACGATGGGGATCTCGTCCAGAACCGATAGAATGTATTTCGGCAGATGACTGGCCGGAGGGTTTTGATGAATATTGCGAACCAGTGCGGTGTATATCTTCCTGGAACCAAACTGGACGACAACCCTGGCTCCCGGTTTGACGATATCATTCAATTCATATGGCACACGATAGGTGAAGGTGCCGCTTATGGGAAGCGGGAGAATGACATCGACGAACAGGGTTATACGTTCCAAATTATAAATTAGTTATTGCCATGGATTGCCATAAATTGCCATGAATTGCCATGAATTCACCATTCCACTTTTCCACCATTTAGAGAGCCAGAACGCGCGACATCTCCAGCAGAGGCGGTGTAATTGCAGGGGCGGGTTTGGAACCCGCCCTTACGGAACCCGCCCCTACAATGCTAATACCCGTGACATCTCAAGCAAGTCAAGTATAATTCCTTTACGGTTCTTGATAGCTTCTTCAAACGGAGTGTAGGTGATCTGTTTGTTGATCAGTCCGACCATTACCCCCTGCTGGCCCTCTTTCAGGGCTTTAATGGAGGCGTATCCCAGCATGCTGGCCAGCATACGGTCCCTGGCTGTAGGAGAGCCACCCCGCTGGATATGACCCAGTATGGTTACACGCGTCTCCAGACCAGGAAGCCGTTCTTTAACCTGGGCTGCCACCGCTTCTGCATCACCGGCATCATCGCCTTCGGCTACGATCACGATCCCTGATGTCTTGTTTTTCCGCATATCATGCTTTACAAGCCGGGCCAGGTTGTCGATGTAGGTCTTGGTTTCGGGGACCAGTATAAACTCTGCTCCAATGGCAACACCACTCCAGAGAGCGATATACCCTGAATCGCGGCCCATAACCTGGATGAAAAACAGACGATCGTGAGAGGTTGCGGTATCGCGAATCTTATCAGCAGCTTCGATCACCGTATTGATGGCTGTATCGAACCCAATGGTATAGTCGGTACCATAAAGATCATTATCTATGGTTCCGGGGAGCCCGACAAACGGGACATCAAACTCTTTTGTAAACTCGGCTGCCCCGGTAAAGGTTCCGTTTCCCCCAATAGCCACAAGTGCATTAATTTTGTGCTTCATCAGGTTCTCATAGGCTTGAGCTCTCCCTTCCGGAGTCATAAATCGCTTGCTGCGTGCTGTTTTCAGGATTGTACCCCCCCGCTGGATGATGTTGGAAACAGAGTGGCTGTAGAGCGGTTCTATCTGACCGTCAATCATCCCCTCGTAACCCCGGTATATGCCAAACATGTCATAACCTTCCCAGATGCCGGTGCGGACAACAGCCCGGATTGCTGCGTTCATACCCGGGGAATCACCTCCGGAAGTGAACACTCCGATGTTTTCAATTCGGTTCATAAAGATCAGTGAATTAAATTGACTTCAAAGTTATGGAAAATTCAGATGTAGCGCCCCTAAATCCCTACGGGCGGGTATCTTCAGGGGCGGGTTTGGAACCCGCATATATCATATCCGGCAGGGGCGGGTTTGGAACCCGCCCTTACAATGTCTTCGACCTTCGGTCCTCCTCCCTGGCGCCGGTATACAGATCAAATTTCACAAACCGGCATTCGAGGGGGCCGTTGAAGAGTGGGATTTTAAGGGAGGGTTTCAGACCGAAAAATTTCAGTGCTTTCAAATCAGAAGAGATGATCCAGGCTTCCCACCCTGAATAAAGGTGCTTGAGAGTGTCGCCCAAACTTCTGTAAAAAGCGATCCCGTCATCGAGTTGAATCCGTTCATCATAAGGTGGGTTCATAATCATAATGCCAACTTCAAAAGGTGGTTTTGTTGCATGAAAGTTTGCAACCTGTATATCCACATCGGGGCCAAGGTGGGTTTTTCGAATGTTGATCTTGGCAGCATGAATCGCTTGTCGGGCGTTATCGGCACCACGTATAGGGACTGTAACCGGACGAATAAGGGCATTGGCTTCAGTTTTGATACGTTCCCACAAGTCGGGATCAAAATCGCGCCATTTTACAAAGCCAAACTCCTGCCGAAAATAGCCAGCCGGTGTAGCAGAGGCAAGCATAGCAGCTTCCATGGGAATAGTTCCGGAGCCACACATTGGATCATACAGCGGTGTTTGCTGGTCCCATCCGGAGAGGCGGATTAATCCGGCAGCCAATACTTCACTGATTGGCGCTTCCCAGGTTCGTTTCCGGTACCCGCGCTTATGCAACGAATAGCCTGAGCTATCCAGCGAGACCGTACACTGTTCCTTCTGCATATGGATATTGATTCTCAGATCAGGATGCTCCAGATCAACTGAGGGTCGTTTACCGTAGATTGTCCTGAACCTGTCAGCTATAGCATCTTTGGCTTTTTGAGCAACGAACAGGGTATTTGTAAAAACCGACTGGTTAATCACCGCATCGATAGCAAACGACTGGTTTTCGGTAATGAACTCCTCCCAGGCGATGCTATTGATCTGATCGTAGAGATCCTGCTGTTTTGATACTTCAAAAGAGGTGATAAATTTCAGGAAGCGAACAGCCAGGCGGGAACAATAGTTTGCCCGATAAAGGATCTCATTCGTTCCGGTGAAACTAACAGCACGATGCAGTAGTTCAGCTTTGATTCCCAACTCATGCAGTTCTGTAACAAGTGCCTCCTCGAGGCCGGAAAGGGTTTTGGCGATGACGGGAAATGGTTCAGTCAAGGTAAGAAGGTTTATGCAAAATTAAAAAAAATAGAACGTGAATAGAATAGGCTTCTCTTTTGTACTTTTGACAAAACATTTATTATGCAATACCGCTTCCTACAGTATTTCCTCCCTCTTATCCTGCTATTTACCTCTCTGCCGAACCTCTCCTCCCAGGATACCTTTTCGGTATCGGGCCGGATTCTCGACTCCAAAACAAAGGAGCCCCTGGCATTTGTCAATATTGTAATCAACCAGAGCAATTATGGAGGTACATCGGATATAGACGGGAAGTTCCGTTTTCAATATTCGCAACCGATCCGATCGCTAAAACTCTCCTATGTTGGTTACGAATATAAGAGTTATCCCATTGAATCCAGGACAAAGAACCTGGAGATCTTCCTCGAGCGCAAAGAGATCGATTTACAGGAGGTTGAAATCCTCGCGGGCATCAATCCGGCCCACAGGATCATAAAAAATGCCGTTGATAACAGGGATGTGAATGATCCGGAGAAGATGAAATCGTTTTCCTATACCATGTATGAGAAGACGATCTTCACCATCGATGCCGATACCAATATCGGGGGCAGCTATAACGACTCTCTCCGGGGAGTGGAAACTGTCGGGATCGGAGTTGAATTCCAGGTAAGGAGGGATTCCATTCAGCAGGACAGTGCCGCCATGGATTCGACAACTCAGTTTATTGAAAGGTTGATCAGTCAGCAGTATCTTTTCCTGATGGAGAATATCACGAAGAGGAAATTTCTATATCCCGAAAGAAGTTACAATGATGTGGTAGCCACGAAGATGTCAGGCTTTAAGGATCCGATATTTGTCTTTCTGGCTACTCAGATTCAGTCTTTCTCCTTTTACAAACCGTTCATCACAATTTTTCAAAGCAATTATGTAAATCCTATCAGTGGAGGTAGCCTGGGGAAATATTTTTTCAAGATCGAAGATACAACCTATGTGAATCACGATACTGTGTTTATCATTTCGTTTCGTCCCCGAAAAGGGACCAACTTCGACGGATTGAAAGGAACCATCTCTATCAGTACGCACAAGTGGGGGATTCAGAATGTTATAGCCGAACCTGCAAGCCAGGGAGGACTCCAGATTAAAATTCAGCAGATGTATGAACTAGTGGATGGCGAAAGCTGGTTTCCGGTTCAGTTAAATACAGATGTCACTTTCAACAACCTCCAGGTTGGGAAATACAAGGCAATCGGGAGCGGCAGGAGTTATATCAAGGATATCGTGTTGAATCCTGAGTTGGTCAGAAGGGAATTCAATCACCTGGATATTGAGGTTGACAAGGATGCAGGGAAACGGAGTGAGGAGTACTGGAATGAATACAGGATTGATACGCTTACAGCCCGCGACAGGAGGACGTATGAGGTTCTTGACAGCATTGGGGAAGCGAAGAACTTTGACAAGATAGCCAAGACCTTGCAAACCCTGATGTCGGGCAGGATTCCATGGGGCCCTATCGATTTTGACATCAATAGAATGATTGGTTACAATTATTATGAAGGTCTCATCCTGGGACTAGGCATTCACTCAAACGACAGGCTTTCAAAGTGGTTCAAGATCGGTGGTTTTTACCAGTATTCATTCGGAATCTCTACCAGCAAATATGGCGGAGATGTGAGCTTCCTGCTGAACCGGCGAAACGATGTAACGATTCATGCTGCCTATTCATACGACCTGGTGGAATCTGGAGGCGTCCGCTTCTTCGACGATGAGGGATCTATGACCTCCACCCTGGCCGGGAATTGGCGGAACCTGCTGATTAAAAAGCTGGACCGGACGCAATCGGTCAATACCGGACTCACCTTCCGCACCATGAAATACCTTTTATTTGGTTTGGGTCTCTCGAGGCAATTCAAAATAACCAATGAACCAAACCTCGCCACATATGAAGGGGATGCCACAATGCTGGACAATGAATTTGTCTTCACAGAAGTCAAAGCCGGGTTCAAATGGGCTTACAAGGAGAAGTTCCTTCAAACTGTGGAGCAAAAGATGTCGCTTGGAACCAAATATCCCACAGTCTGGCTTCAATATACCCGGGGGATCAAGGGTTTTCTGGGTGGAGAATATGACTACAACAGGGTAGATCTGAAGATCCGGAAGACCTTTAAACTGAAATACGTTGGCGATTTTTCATTTCAGTTTAATGCCGGATATGTTGATCAGCCTATTCCTGCCAGTAACCTCTATAACGGACATGGCAGTTATCGTCTCATCACCCTTTATGCTCCTAACTCCTTTGCCACCATGCGGATGAATGAATTCCTGTCGAACGGATACGTCTCTCTCTACCTCTATCATGATTTCAAATACATGCTGTTCAAAGGAAAGAGGTGGTTTCATCCCGAATTTGCCATCTCCCAGAACATCGGGTTCGGATTCCTTGAAGAGAAGTCAAGATATGCTTTCTTCCAGGATGAGCTGAGGGAGATGAACCTGGGCTATTATGAGACCGGTTTATTGATCAACAACATTGTGAATTTAAGGGTATACAGGATCGGGATCGGGGCTTTTTACCGCTGGGGGCCCTATTCGTTTGACAAGGTGGGAGATAACTTTGCTTACAAGGTTAGTTTGATCTTTCCGTTTTGATCCGTGGTGCAGTGGTGCAGTGGTGAGAAAGTTTGATTTCCCAAACAAGTGAACTTCCTGAATTCCAAATTAATTCTTTTCTTTGTTCTCAAATCCCTGAGATATGAAAGAGCTTTACGAAAAAAACAAGCTGTTCTTTGTAATCCTGTCTGTGGTGGCGATTGGTTTTCTTTTCTGGTACTTCTCCAATATTGTCACCTTTATCCTCATAGCTGTCGTGGTCACCCTGATCGGAACTCCCATTGTCAATTTATTGTGTAAGATCCGTATAGGGAAGTTTCATTTTCCACACATTCTGGCGGTCATTCTCACCCTTATCTTCATGCTGGCAGCATTTATTGGTTTTTTCAGTTTCTTTATCCCTCTCATCCTGACAGAGGCACAGCTCATATCCTCAATCGATGTCAGCCAGCTCTCTCACCACTTCGAAAATGAGATCATCTGGATTGAACGAGAACTGATAGAATTAGGGGTTCTGAAAAAAGAGGTCAGCATCATTGCGGCTCTCCAGGAAATGGCGATGAAGTTCATCAATATTGACATGTTCTCCAATTTGCTCACCCAAATCTTTACATTCACGGGAACCTTTTTCTTTGATCTTTTCTCAGTCCTTTTCATCTCTTTCTTTTTCCTTAACGATCCGGAAATGATCCGCACCATTGTGCTGACTATCATGCCGGGTAAATATGCTGATCAAACGAACCGTGTCCTGGATAAAAGCAAACATCTCCTTTCAAGGTATTTCATCGCACTGTTTCTGGATGTTGTTGCAATGATCATCTCCTATTCAATCGGACTTAGTATCATTGGTATTGAAGGAGCAATTGTTATCGCTTTTTTTGCCGGCATTATCAATATCATACCATATCTCGGGCCTCTGATCGCAACAGGCATGGGAGTTATCCTGGGAGTGACAAGTATGATCAGCATCGGTCATTATGGAATGATCGGGCATATTGCCTTATTTATCATGTTGGTCTTCCTCATCGTAATTGTGATAGATAACGTTGTTTATCAACCTTTAATCTATGGTAAAAGCGTTAAGGCACATCCGATCGAGATATTCCTTGTTATCATTGCTGCCGGTAGTGTCGGCGGGATTATCGGGATGGTCATTGCCGTGCCCACTTATACATTATTACGGATAGTAGCAAAAGAGTTTCTAAGCCAGTTCAGAGTGGTCAGGTCACTTACTGAAAAACTCTGAGAGTTTTCCTGAGCTTTTTTTTCCTATTTTTATCGGGAAAATATCCTTAAACCCTGAAATATGAAAGAGCTTTACCAGAAAAACAAGCTGTTTTTTCTCATCCTGTTCGTTGCCTTAGCTGGCTTCCTGTTGTGGACCTTTGCCAATATCGTTACAGTAATCCTGATTTCACTGATCGTGTTTATTATCGGACAACCCCTGGTATCAAGGCTCGACAGGATAAAAATAGGCCGGCGAAACTTTCCTCACATTCTTAGTACCATAATTACCCTATTGTTGATAATTGTCGTTTTCTTTTCCTTATGCAGTTTCTTTATTCCACTTATTATACAGGAAGCTGGTTTGATCTCCGCCATTGACATGGACAAATTTACTGCTTACTTTAGCACTCAGCTTGATGCTTTCCAAAACATTCTGATCACCTTCGGGGTGATGCCTCATGAGATGTCGGTAGAAACTTTCATTGAAGACAAGTTATTCAAACTTGTCAATTTCGGATTCTTTTCCAATGTCATCAAAGATATTTTCTCCTTCACCGGCAAGTTCTTCTTTGACACTTTTTCAGTCATTTTTATCTCCTTCTTTTTCCTCTTTGATACAACGATGATCAGACGGGTAGTTCTGACTCTTGTGAATGACAAGTATGATGAAAAAACAGTCAGGGTGCTGGAAAAAAGCAAACATCTGCTTTCCCGTTATTACATCGGCCTTCTGTTCAATATCTGTGTCATGGTGAGCCTCTACACTATCGGACTGTTAATCATAGGTGTCAAGGGGGCACTGGTTATTGGGCTTTTTGGAGGAATCGTACACATTATCCCCTATCTCGGGCCTGTCATGGCCACACTTATGGGTGTTATACTCGGCGTTACCGGGGTTGTCAGTATGGGTGATTACGCCATAATGGGATCCACCGCCCTTCGGATCATCCTGGTTTATCTGACTGTTATCCTGATCGATGTTATTGTATTGGAACCCATGATCTATGGAAAAAGTGTCAAAGCCCATCCAATTGAGATATTTCTTATCATTATTGCGGCCGGAACTCTGGGTGGTATCCCCGCCATGATTATTGCTGTCCCCTCATATACGTTTATCCGAATCCTCCTGAAAGAGTTTCTGAGTCAGTTTAAGGCAGTGAGAAGTCTGACCGATCAGATGTAGATTTCATTCGTTATTTTAATCGTATCTTTGTTCAAATCATTTTACCATGGCAAAAACAAGTTCAACCAAATTTCTCTTTATCGGGATGGCAGTGGGAGTTGCTATCGGGTTACTCCTGGCTCCTGAGAGCGGATCTAAAACCCGAAAGAAATTAAAAAAAAGGTTCAAAGAGGCATCGGATGAATTCCAGGAGGAGTATTCTGAAGAGATTGAGAAATTGAAAACTGCACTCCATCTTGATACTGGAGAGGAACCCAAAAGACCGGTCAGGAAAAAAAGACCGAAATCAAAAACATGATTATGGATGCACGAAAAATTTCAGACGATTTTTCATCGCTCTCCGGAAATGTAAAAGGATACATCCGGTTGAAGCTTGAACTCTATAAACTGATGGTTGCTGAAGGAGTAGCACAGCTCCTATCTTCCATCATGATCAGCCTTGTGGTATTACTTCTCTCCATATTCTTCTTATTCTTTCTGGCGCTGGCGTTCGTTTACTGGTATGGTGAAGTAGTTGGACACATGTATGTAGGTGCACTTATCGTTACGGCCTTTTACCTTGTGATTTCGGTAATCGTTTTCATTTTTCGCGATAAACTCTTTATCGATCCACTGATTACCAAGTTAACAAGCTTAATGGATGAAGAGGAGGACTATGAAAAGAACTAAACACCACCGGGACAGAAGGATTCCGATCAGCACTATGAAGGAGCTCCAAACAGAGAAATTCAGGCTGCAGCGCGAGATCCTCGAAACAGAAGAGGGTATAAATAACGATTACCGTAATTTGGTCGATGCATTGACCTTCAGAAATATCATCAACACGATAGCAGAGGAGGTTGTTTCCACAAACATGATCGTTTCCCAGGCCTATTCGGTTATTCGTCCATTATTCAACCGAAAAAAGAAAAAGAAGAAGGCCCAAAATCAATCGGATGAAATAGAGCCCAGGACCAGAGGCAGAAGAGTGATCAAGAAAAAACAGGAGACTCACACCGAGAATCTATTGGAGGAGGAGGTTGACAAGACAAAGAATAAAAACTGAGAACTGTGGGCTACAGGCGGGGAACTGACAATATTGACCTTGTAATATGTATAATCTGTGGTGATTTTCATACGCGTTCTAAACCTCTTTCAGTTATTTATTAGTTATATACTCGCAAATTTTATCCGGAAACCAATCATTTTTGGAACTCCTGCTTTCATTTCCATCGAACCCACTAACCGTTGCAACCTCCGGTGTCCCGAATGCCCAACCGGTCAGTCAGGTCTTAACCGTGCCACCGGAAACCTCAACCAGCAGGACTTTAACGTTTTCATTGATCAGCTTTCTCCTCAGCTAGCCTATTTAACCCTGTATTTCCAGGGTGAACCCTACCTGAATAAAGATCTCTTCAAATTTATCGCTTACGCACGAAGCAGGAATGTCTATGTCTGGACCTCAACAAATGGTCATTGTTTTTCGGAGGAGAATATTCGGAAGACAATCGATTCGGGACTCAACAAACTTGTTATTTCGCTGGACGGAACCGATCAGAAAACATACGAACAATATCGGATCGGGGGATCATTTGAGACTGTTGTTGAAGGCATCAGAGATTTCGTTCGGATCAGAAAAAAGATGACTGCCCGGAAGCCTTTACTGGAGATTCAATTCCTTGTATTGAAACCGAACCAGCACCAGGTCAGTGAAATTAAAAAATTCGGAAAATCTCTTGGAGCAGACCGAACGGTACTAAAAACAGCGCAATTTAATGATTTTGAGCATGGAAATCCGTTGATGCCGGAGGAGGGAAAGTGGTCACGGTATAAGCGGATCCCGGATGCCGGATCCCGGATGCCGGATTCCGGATGCCGAATCACAAATCCAGAATTTATTCTCAAGAATCCTCTCCGCAATAGGTGTTTCCGAATGTGGAGTGGATGCGTGATCACATGGGACGGGAAGGTTGTTCCCTGCTGTTTTGATAAGGATGCAGAGCATTGCCTGGGAGATTTGAAAACACAGTCGTTTAAAGAGATCTGGAAGGGAGAAAAATATCAGAGGTTCAGAAAAGCGATACTGAAAAACCGGAAAACTTTCGAAATGTGTAAAAACTGCAGCCAACGATGGTGACCCATAATTAACCAGAAATCTCCACCTGGTCTTTGTGTGTGGGTCTGGACCCCGTCAATCGTGAAGGCAACGGACAGACTTTCCGGTAGTCTTAATTCCAGTCGTTAATCCGACGCCTGACGATGAGTAGTATAGATCCCTGCCAAAAACTGACCCAGGGGGGGTTGTCTCAGTTGAGGAGGCAAAAAAACCGAATTCCTTCAAGTATATAAAGGTGGCAGTAGAGGAGGACAATCCTCCACCCAGACCAGTAAACCCGCTACTATTGGTTGCACCCGTATTGGGAGAATTCCAATGGAACATTCCAGCCTCCTTCAGTTTCCCTCCGGCAACAGTTGTTCCTCCGAGAGCGGTGGTCAAAGTAGTCCATTCTGCATGTGTTGGAAGATGCCATCCCGGAGGGCAGATACCCTGGCTTCCCGGAGTTGTTATATACTGCATCATCTCATTCCATTGATACAAGCCACCATACACATCACAATTTGCAGCATTGTTGTCGTAGCAGTACTTCTCAATAATGCCATTGT
>CALCGJ010000176.1 GCA_937900965.1 uncultured Bacteroidota bacterium
GTTGTTCCGGTAACATGCGACAGGTTCTGGATATTGCTTGTTTCACCTTCACAAATGGTTTGTTCGGTAGGGCTAAAATAGAGGTCTGGGACTGGAAATACTACAATCGTATAATCGGTCACTGATCCGGGACATCCACTGTTCTCTGGGGTCAGGTGATAAATGACAGAGTCGGTAACGAAACTTGAGTTGACAAGCAACTGGCTAATCAGGGCTCCTGGTGCAGTACTGTTGCTGTAACCGGTGATATTCCCGGAGATGTGGGTGCATGTCCATGAAAACTCGGTGCCGGCCACGTTTGATTGAAGAGTGAGATTTGTATTTAAGTTGTTACATTGATCCTGCCTCAGCGGAGTGTTTGTCAGGAAAGGAGACGGTACCACAGTCACTACATATTCTACCTCGATGCCGTCACAACCGTTGGCATGCGGGGTGATATGGTATGTAACTGTTTCGTTGATGTCTCCCAGGTTGATCAGGTTATCCCCGATTTGGGTTGCAGGTGTCGGGTTATTTGAGAACCCGGTGATGTTTGCTGATGACCCGGTGGCTGTCCATGTGAAGAGGGTTCCCGAAACGTTGGATGTGATATCTATATCTGTGTTGTTATTATTGCAGATCTCTTTATCCATCGGGGAATTAGATACATCCGGTACAGGATAAACGGTTACAACGTAGGTCCATAAGTCTCCATTACATCCATTCGCCGTAGGGGTGACCTGGTAGGTCACGGTTTCAATATCATACCCCGAATTGACCAGTGTTTGCTGAATCAGATCCCCTGTTCCGTTGGAATGACCGGTTACATCAGGCGAACTTGCAGTAGCCGTCCATGCGTAGGTGGTATTGGCAACATTAGACTGTAGGGTCAAACCGGTGGTTTGACCACTGCAAAGTTCCTGAACAGTTGGATTAAAAATTACATCCGCAACCGGAAATACAACTACGTTAATATCTGTTGAGTCGCCCAGACAGCTGTTTGCAGTAGCTGCAATGCGGTAAGTTACCGAGTCGATGGTGTAGCCTGAATTGACCAGGGTGTGAGCAATTAAAAAGCCTGATCCATCACTGAAGCCGGTAATATTGGTCGAGCTGCTGAAGGCTCTCCAGGCAACGGTAGCGCCTGTCACATCAGATTGTATCGTGATGTTTGTGGTTGTGTTGTTGCAGATGGAGTATGAAGTGATTGGGTTGGTTATAATCGGTAGTGGGTTGACAGTCAAAACTACCGGCAAAGTTGTTCCCGGCGGACATCCGTTGGCTGTAGGGGTGACCTGGTAGGTCACCCATTCGATCGTTGCCCCGTTGTTATCCACAGTCTGGGCAATCAGGTTCCCTGTTCCGTCGGAATAGCCTGAGAGGTTAAGAGAAGAGGGTGTGGCTATCCAGGAAAATGTTGTTCCGGTAACATGCGACAGGTTCTGGATATTGCTTGTTTCACCTTCACAAACGGTCTGTTCAGTAGGGTTAAAATAGAGGTCCGGAACAGGGAAGACCACCACAGTATACTCGGATGGTGATCCGGGACATCCGCTGTTCTCCGGGGTCAGGTAATAGATGACTGAGTCGGTAACGAAGCTTGAGTTTACAAGTACCTGGCTGATAAGGGCTGCAGGTGCAGTACTGTTGCTGTAACCGTTGATATTCCCGGAGATATGGGTGCACGTCCACGAAAATAGGGTACCGGCTACATTTGACGCGAGAACGATGTTGGTGTTAACGTTGTTACATTGAGGCTGCCGCGGTGGATTGTTTGTCAGGACCGGGGATGGGATAACAGTTACAATATAGTCCACCGTAGTGCCGTCACAGCCGTTGGCATGCGGGGTGATATGGTAGGTTACGGTTTCATTGATGTCTCCCAGGTTGACCAGGTTATCCCCGATATGGGTTGCAGGTGTCGGGTTATTTGAAAACCCTGTGATGTTTGCCGATGACCCGGTAGCTGTCCAGGTAAATAGGGTTCCCGAAACGTTGGATGTGATATCTATATCTGTGTTGTTGTTATTGCAGATCTCTTTCAGCATCGGGGAGTTGGAAACATCCGGCACGGGATACACGGTAACAATGCAGGTCCATAAATCCCCATTACATCCATTCGCCGTAGGGGTGACCTGGTAGGTCACGGTTTCAATGTTATACCCTGAATTGGTCAGGGCCTGATCCAGAAAATCGGTTGGAATGGCCTGATCCGAAAAACCGGTCACGTTGCCCGACGATCCGTTGGCGGTCCAGGTAAACAGGGTGCCTGCGATATTTGATAGTAGTGTTATTCCTGTGGGTTGTCCACTGCAGATCGCTGTGTCCAGAGGACTGTTGGAGAGGTCGGGAACCGGATAAACTGTTATCACATAATTGGAGTCAGGTCCAACACATCCGGCCGCCGTAGGGGTGACCTGGTAGGTCACCCATTCTAACACATACCCTGAATTTATCAGTGGTTGATTCAACAACGTGGTCGGAGTTGTTTGATCGGAATACCCTGTGATATTCAGGGAAGATCCGATTGCCGTCCAGGTAAACCAGCTGTTGAGTACATCCGAGGTCAGTGTAAGGTTCGGTGAGGTGTTGTTGCAGATCGAATCTCCCTTGGGAAGGTTGGAGAGATGAGGCAACGACTTCACCCATTGTGTGAATGTATAGTCTAAACCGGTACAGCTGGTTGTAGCAGGTGTGATAGTGTATATTACGCTACCGGCTACCGGATCGGGGTTGAATAGTTGTTGTGAGATCAGAGCGCCAGTACCGTCACTGAATCCCGTAATGTTTCCGACGCCTTGAGCCACAGCCCAGGTAAATTCTGTTCCCAGGACGGTTGAAGTCAGGTTTATATTGGTAAATCCCTCTGAACAGATCGAGTCGAACAAAGGAGAAACAGTGAGTTCCGTTATTGGATTTACGATCACGGTGTAGTTTGTGACAAAACCGGCGCAGTTATTTGCTATAGGGGTTAGGTGGTAGATCACCGAATCAGTTACGTATCCGCTCAGCACCAGCATTTGGTTGATGGCTGTTGCCCCGGGACCAGGATTTTCCGTCCATCCGGTAATGTTCCCGGATGTTTGTGTGCAAGTCCATGTGAATGCAGTATTAGCCACATTGGACAGCAGGTTGATTGCCGTGGCCTGATTATTACACTGGGATTGAAAAGCCGGATTGTTCGAAAAATCAGGAGTCGGATAAACAGCGACTTTGAAATCTACCGAGTCACCGAAACAGGTATTTGCAACAGGCATCAAACGGTAGGTGACTGTATCGATAGTGTAACCTGAATTGACCAGGGTTTGTGCGATCAGTGTATCTGCCGGTCCTGTGTTGCTGCTGAATCCGGTTATGTTCGCCGTGGATGCGAAAGCTCTCCAGGTAAAGGCGGTGCTGTCAACGTGGGATGCCAGTATTATATTGGTTTGCAGGTTGTTGCATTGCGATATCACAACCGGGTTGGTTAAGAGATCCGGTGTGGGGAAAATGACCACGTTGTAATCAATTGAATCACCCGGGCAACCATTTGCTGTTGGCAACAGCCTGTAAGTGACTGTATCAATTGAATATCCTGAGTTGACAAGAGTTTGGTTGATCAGTATTGTGCCCGGACCACTGTTCCCTGAATACCCGGAAAGATTTCCGGATGAGCCGTAGGCACTCCAGGTAAAGGTGGTATTGGCCACGTTGGAAGTCAGTGAAATGCCGGTCAGACTTCCATTGCATTGCTCCTGCAGGGTAATACTGTTTGACAGATCCGGGACCGGATAGACCACTACCTTAAATATAATTGTGTCTCCGAAGCATCCATACGATTGTGGTACCAGGTGGTAATAAACTGTATCAATGGTATATCCTGAATTTATCAGGGTTTGTTCTATCTGCTCCTCCGGTTCAGTAGTATTGTTCTGATATCCTGATAGATTGCCTGAGCTCGCTGTACAAATCCAGGTGAAAAGCGTGGAATCGTTATTGGATTCCAGTTCAATCTCAATCTCAACATTGCTGCAGGTTGAATCGATAAGGGGATTGTTGGTGAGTACCGGCCAGGGGTAGACGAGTACATTAAATGTGGTGTCATCTCCGGTACAGGATGCATTAAGCGGAGTGATAGTATATGTTACACTGTCAATCTCTGATCCGCTGTTAACAAGAACCTGATTTATGGAGTCGGTAGGGATGGTTCCATCAGAGAAGCCGGTGACATCCGCGGAAGAGGCCACTGCAGTCCACGTAAAGAGTGTGTTTGAGACTGTGGAGGTTAACGCAATGGATGTGTTGCTGTAGCTACATATGTTTTTCCTTAGGTTGCTGTTTGAAATATCAGGTAATGAGTCAATAACAAACTGTTTTGCGGTAGTATCGGCGCAACCTTCAGTGGAATAGGAGATAACAGTGACACTATAGGTGCCAGCTTCAGTGAAAGAATGGATCGGTTCTTGTAAATTAGAAGAATCTGCAGGTCCGGAGGTGGGGTCTCCGAAAAACCATCGCCAGGCAACCACCTCGTTCTGGCTTACCCACGTTGTATCATGGAATTGTGAAGGACGTCCGGCGCAATTGAGTTCCTCGGTAAAACCTGCTTCGATCTGGGTGTAATGAAGCTCATTTGAGATAACCACTTCGCAACCATTGGCTGCCGTCAATGTACATTCATAGATGCTGCCTTCTGCGGATGGAACCGTAATGGAAGCGGTAGTATCGCCGGTAGGTAATCCAACGATGGTCGTCCAGAGATAGGAAAATCCTGGAGGCGCTGTCAATACAGCACTGTCCTGTCCCTCACACAATGCAGTTTCCAGTTCGAGAAATCCGCAAGATGCTGAAATATATGCGTACCCAAAATGAGTATTATATGTGCAAGGTCTTACCTTAAAGGTAATATATATTGTTTGATCGACATACGGTGTAAGATTCATTCCTACAGTTGTCCAATCTTTCCATGACACATCATTAATACATGAATGCCATCCTGGCCAGGTCACTCCATCAGGAGGAGCCACTATATGATAATATCCACAAACAGAATCCAGAATATTATTGTCAGCATCAGTGATCGCGACTTTAAAATCAGGCTGAATATTGGAGGCATGTCCTCCATTTTCCAGGACGATTGCGTACCGATACATGAAGAGATATGATTCACTAGTTACAGTAACTTCGTATGTTAATTCAGCAGCTTTATGATACCCATTTCCATAAGCGGAATAAGAAGTATCTCCTATTCTCGCCGTAAATAATTCTCCCGGATAAACATTGACCAGGGAATCACACGTGTTTGCGTCTAACCATCCCGGGGCCTGGATCATCTTATGTAAGGCTCGGCCATAAGGTGAGGGAGGCGGTTCAGGATTTTCCAGAAAACCTTTGACTTCGCATGGATTTGAGAATTGTCCATAACATCCATCCCATTTATACCAATTCCCTAAACTGAAGTTGGAGTTTTCACAGTTTGTCTCAAGCTGGGCATGGGAGAATGGCAGGCATATGACAAATAAAAGCAGAAAAACGGCGATGAACCTGAGGAGTTTCATGCCGTTACTTTTTATTGCTTGTGGAGCTTGTGTAAATATCACTATAGCAGCTAATTTTAGTGGGTAAAGATACTATTAATCCTTAATACATCTCACAGCAAATGCATTGGTATGAAGGGCAGGATAGAGTGATACACTGGGAGTAAACTCTATATCAGAAACTACCTCATTCATTCCGTGAGCCCAGGCTTTCCCGGAACCACTTGCAGAGGATGACCAGTATAGTTTCGACCGCAGGGTGAGGTCATTAGCCGGGAACCTCCATACGCTGTTATGGAATCTGATTCCCGATAAAAAGGCATTGAAGCCGGAGTAGCCGTTGTACTTCAGGGCACTTCCGGCAAACCCATTGGATATTAAAGCGTTAAACAGAGCCGTCCAGTCTGGTTCAGTTGGGATGTGCCACCCTGACGGACAAAGTCCCTGGGCGCCGATATCATCGGTGAACCGCATCACCTCACTCCATTGGTAGAGCCCTCCGTTGGATGCGCAATTGGCAGGACTGTCATTGTAACAGTACTTCTCGTTCACACAATTATCCCGTTGCATTTGCGATGAGGAGACGATGTTCCCGAAGTTGAGGTTGGTCGACATCCAGCATTGTGTTCCGATCTGAACTGTGGGATAGGACTGGTTGTCCCGGATGTCAATAAGTGTATCCCCGCAACTGTGAATAATTGGTTCTGCAACGGTTACATGGATTGAATCGATGCGGTCGCATCCGTATGTATTCTGGTAATAGTAGGTGATCGTATGCCGCCCTGTACCGGCCAGTGCCGGGAAGAAGGTGCCGTTGAATACACCGGTACCGGCAAAGACACCCCCGGGAGGATTTCCTCCTTTCAGGGAAAATGGCTTAGACTTTGTTGTCAGTAAGGTGTCGAGACAGATTGCAAGGGAGACAGCAGGCCATGGATTGACCCCAACTACCGCGCTGTTTTGCGTACCGGTACATCCATTTGCTGCAGGGGTGACCTGGTAGGTCACGGTGGGGATCAGATACCCGGAGTTGACCAGCGTTTGCTGGATCAATGATCCTGATCCGCTCGAATAGCCTGTGACATCGGGAGAACTCCCGACAACGGTCCAGGAGTAATTTGCTCCGGCTACATTGGAGGTGAGGGCAATCCCGGTTGTTTCTCCACTGCAGAGCTCCTGGCTTGCAGGAGTAAAGATCACATCTGCAACCGGGTATACCACCACATGGATATCGGTTGAATCGCCCGGACAGCTGTTGGCAGTGCCAGCCACGCGGTAGGTGACCGAGTCGATGCTGAAGCCTGAGTTGACCAGGGTTTGGGCGATGGTAAAGCCCGACCCGTCGCTGAAGCCCGTAACAGCCGGTGAGCTGCTGAACGCTCTCCATTCAAAGGTCGAACCTGCCACATCCGCCAACAGGGAGAGGTTAGAAGTCCCGCCATTGCAAATCGATTGCCTGGCTGGCACAGATGTTACCGCCGGTCGCGGGTTGACAATCAGAATCACCGGCATGGATGTTCCCGGCGGACATCCGTTGGCTGTAGGGGTGACCTGGTAGGTCACCCATTCAATCGTCGATCCCGCATTGTCAATGGTCTGGGCAATTACATCTCCGGTCCCGTTGGAATACCCTGTAAGGTTCACAGAAGAAGCTGTTGCGGTCCAGGAATAGGTTGCTCCGATTGTATGGGACAGGTTCTGGATCAATGATGTAACCCCTTCGCAAACGGTCTCCCCGGTTGGATTAAAGTAGACATCCGGAACGGGGAATACCACTACCGTATAGTTGGTTATTGATCCCGGACAACCACTGTTTTCCGGGGTTAGGTGGTAAATAACTGAGTCGGAGTTGAGGGATGAATTGGTGAGCATCTGGCTGATCAGGGCCCCGGGTGCAGCACTGTTGTTGTAACCGGTGATGTTCCCCGACATCTGGGTACATGTCCATGAAAAGATAGTCCCCGCCACATTTGATTCTAAAACGATGTCTGTGTTTACAGCATTACACTGAGGCTGTCGTAGCGGGCTGTTTGTCAGGAAGGGTGATGGTACCACCGTTACAACATAATCCACTGTAGTGCCATCACAACCGTTTGCATGCGGGGTGATATGGTAGGTAACCGTTTCGTTGATGTCTCCGAGGTTGATCAGGTTATCCCCAATATGGGTCGCCGGCGTTAGGTTATCCGTAAATCCTTGAATGTTTGCCGATGACCCTGTGGCAGTCCAGGTAAAGAGAGTGCCCGAAACGTTGGATGTGATATCTATATCGGTGTTGTTGTTATTGCAGATCTCTTTCAGCATCGGGGAGTTTGATACATCGGGCACAGGATAAACGGTAACAACGTAGGTCCATAAGTCCCCATTACATCCATTCGCCGTAGGGGTGACCTGGTAGGTCACGGTTTCAATATCATACCCCGAATTGACCAGTGTTTGCTGAATCAGATCCCCTGTTCCGTTGGAATGACCGGTTACATCAGGCGAACTTGCAGTAGCCGTCCATGCGTAGGTGGTATTGGCAACATTAGACTGTAGGGTCAAACCGGTGGTTTGACCACTGCAAAGTTCCTGAACAGTTGGATTAAAAATTACATCAGCAACAGGGAATACAACTACGTTAATATCTGTTGAATCACCCAGGCAGCTGTTTGCAGTAGCTGCAATGCGGTAAGTTATTGAGTCAATAGTATAGCCTGAGTTGACCAGGGTGTGAGCAATTACAAAGCCTGATCCATCACTGAAGCCGGTAATATTGGGTGAGCTGCTGAAGGCTCTCCAGGCAACGGTAGCGCCTGTCACATCAGATTGTATCGTGATGTTTGTGGTTGTGTTGTTGCAGATGGAGTATGAAGTGATGGGGTTGGTTATAATCGGTCGCGGATTGACAGTCAAAACCACTGGCAAAGTTGTTCCCGGCGGACACCCATTGGCTGTAGGGGTGACCTGGTAGGTCACCCATTCAATCGTTGACCCGGCATTGTCAATAGTCTGGGCAATCAAATCACCGCTACCATCGGAATACCCTGAGAGGTTCGCAGAGGAGGGTATTGCGATCCAGGAAAATGTTGTTCCGCTTACATTCGACAGGTTCTCGATATTGCAGATATCCCCTTCGCAAACAGTTTGTTCAGTGGGACTAAAGGAGAGGTCCGGAACTGGGAATACTACCACCGTATAATCGGTCACTGATCCCGGACATCCACTGTTTACAGGGGTCAGGTGATAAATGACAGAGTCGGTAATGAAGCTCGAGTTGACAAGAAGCTGACTGATCAGGGTACCGGGTGCAGTACTGTTGCTGTAACCGGTGATATTCCCGGAGATATGCGTACATGTCCATGAAAATTCGGTGCCGGCCACGTTTGACTGAAGGGTGATGCTTGTGTTTAAGTTGTTGCATTGATCCTGTCTCAGAGGAGTGTTTGTCAGGAAGGGAGATGGTACCACCGTTACTATATATTCCACCTCAATGCCGTCACATCCGTTGGCATGTGGGGTGATATGGTATGTGACAGTTTCGTTGATATCTCCCAGGTTAACCAGGTTATCCCCGATATGGGTTGAAGGGGTTATATTATCTGTATACCCTGTTATGTTGGCAGATGACCCGGTAGCTGTCCAGGTAAAGAGAGTTCCTGTAATGTTGGATGTGAGGTCTATATCGGTGTTGTTGTTATTGCAGATCTCTTTCGACATCGGGGAGTTGGAAACATCCGGTACAGGAAAAACGGTAGCTGTATAGGTCCAAACGTTTCCATCACACCCGTTGGCCGTAGGTGTGACCTGGTAGGTCACCCATTCTATAGCATCACCGGAGTTGATCAGGATTTGATCCAGGATACCGGTGGGTGTGGATTGATTTGAAAAACCGGTCACGTTGCCCGTAGAACCGGTGGCAGTCCATGTAAACAGGGTGCCGGTGATATTCGATAACAGGGTCACCCCGGTGGGTTCCCCGCTGCAGATCGCCGTATCAGGTGGATTGTTTGACATGTCAGGCACCGGGTAGACTGTCACCACATAGTTAGAGTCGGGTCCCACGCATCCGGCTGCCGTAGGGGCGACCTGGTAGGTCGCCCATTCCAGATCATACCCTGTATTGACCAGGGTTTGATTTAATAATGTGGTCGGAGTTGTTTGATCGGAATACCCTGAGATATTCCCTGATGACCCTGTTGCCGTCCACGTAAACCAGGTATTGAGAACATCTGAGGTCAGCGTAAGGTTGGGCCCGGTGTTGTTGCAGATCGAATCTCCTTTCGGAAGGTTGGAGAGATGCGGCAAAGGCTTCACCCATTGTGTGAAGGTATAGTCTAAGCCGGCACAGCTGGTTGTAGCAGGGGTAATGGTGTATATCACACCGCCGGCTAACAGATCGGGATTGATGAGTTGTTGTGAGATAAGATCACCGGATCCGTCACTAAATCCTGTGATGTTTCCAACGCCTGGTGCGGCTGTCCAGGTGAAGGTAGTTCCCTGGCAAGTTGCGGTAAGTATGATGTTTGTTGTCTGCTCTGAACAAATGGAGTCGAATAATGGGGTAACTGTCAGTTCTGTAATTGGATTTACAATAACTGTGTAATCTGTCACCATTCCGTCACAGCCATTTGCCGATGCGGTCAGATGGTAGATCACTGAATCGGAAACATATCCGCTGAGCACAAGGGTTTGATCGATGAAAGTGGTGCCAGGTCCTGGATTCTCCACCCATCCGGTAATATTCCCGCTTGTTTGTGTGCATGTCCATGTGAATGCGGTATTCGCCACATTGGAGAGAAGTGTTATTGCTGTGGCGTCAATATTACACTGGGATTGGAAAGCCGGACTGTTGGAAAGATCCGGCGTCGGAAAAACGGTCACAATGTAATCTGCCACCTGGCCGTCACATCCATTGGCAGTGGGAGTGAGATGGTATGTTACCGTTTCAATATTGAATCCACTATTGAAAAGTGTTTGATCGATGATCGCTGTGGGAGTGATGTTATCCGAAAATCCTGAAACATTCGGAGAGCTTCCTGAAGCGGTCCAGGTAAAAAGTGTTCCTGTTATGTGGGAGGTCAATGTAGTATTGGTGTTCAGGTTGTTGCATTGCTGCTGTGATGGGGGTGAATTCGAGAGATCGGGTGTGGGATAGACAGCCACCTTGTAAATCATTGTGTCGCCGGTACAGGAACGAGCCTCAGGTACAATTGTATAGTAAACCGTGTCTATGTCGGATCCGGAGTTGTGAATTGCCTGGTTGATGACAGTTCCCGGTGCAACGCTGTTACTCTGCCCGGATAAATTCCCGGAACTGGCAGTGGCGATCCAGGTAAACAGTGTTCCTGAAACGTTCGATGTCAGGGTGATGCCTGTATTCAGGTCGTTGCACTGGGAATGGATTAGCGGTGTGGTGGTCAGGTCAGGTCTGGGATTGACTGTTACTGTAAAGGTAACGGTATTGCCAGTGCAACCGTCGGCAGAGATATCCACACCGTAAAATACGGTTTCAATATCATACCCGGTATTTGTAAGCCCTTGGTGGATAACTGATCCGGTTCCATCGGAATAGCCTGTTACATTGCCGGAACTGGCAACAGCAACCCAGTCAAATGACGGTGTTGCCACTTGCGATGTAAGGGGGATATGGATGGTGTCGGGTGAGCAGAGGGTATAGGTTAATGGTGTTGTTGTAATCTCTGGTTTTGGTTTAACTGTAACAGTGTATATCGTATCGTTGCCAAAGCATCCAACTGCAAGTGGAGTAATTGTATAATTCAAAACACTGTTGGTTGCAATAGTATTAATCAGTGTATGTGAGATTTGGGTTCCCGATCCGCTGCTGGCTCCGGTTATGTTGCCGGAAATAACACTTGGAACCCAGCTGAAAGTGGCCCCTGGGATATCGGAAGTCAGGTTCAGGGTAAACAAAGAGTGAGAACAGATGTAGTCCGTCATAGGGTCATTCGTGACCCTGGGTTTGGGAGTGACAAATAGATGTACCGAATCTGCTTGCGGACAACTGAAGGTGTTTGTTACAGTTACTCGGTAGAAGCCAGCTGTTCCAGTCGTATATGTTTGGGTATTGGCAATGTTATTGATTCCTGTGGTGATATTATCCCACTGGTAAGTATACCCAACACCTCCTCCCGCATCGAACTGATGAGTAAACCCGTCACAAATTGAGATATCCGGACCAAGATCTACAACAGGCAAGGGATTGTCCCGTACCTGGTAAATCCGGGTACTGTCGCATCCGGTAAGTATACTTGTAAATGTAAACGAATAATCCCCGGGAAAAAGGATCACTTGTCCTTCCCTGATGATGGTATCTCTTTCACATTTAACTTCCGGAATGTTATAAGATTCATGAGACTTACGAAGGACAACAATGGGTTGAGAACTTGAGCTGGTTGCATACCACCAGGTATTCACTGTGTGATTATTTCCAAGTCCTCCGTTGTAATTACCTGTCCATGTATGGCAGCCATTCGACGGAAGTGAACTGAGACATCCTGTGAGGTTGAGTGTTCCGTTATTAATCAGGGTATCATTCCAGAAAGTAATCGGGATTGATGTGCCCGGCCTGACCATCTCCATCACAAACCCGTTCAGATGCCTCTCCACATCATATACAGGGAAATTTGTTAATCCGTGTATATAGGATACTATTATAGAAACTTGAGTCCCGTTGGCAACAGGAACACCGAGACCATTTAATCCGTTCCAGTTAAACACATTGCCACCTGGTGAAACGTTGCCACTCATGACAACATCTTCAGGTTGCACCCCCGGGGCGGGGTTAATTTCAATAAGAACCTGTGCCGCTCCTACTTTTGTAACGGCAAAGGTTACATTAAATGAGCCGTCACACTCTGAGTTGACAGTGATACTTCCGGGAACAACCTCACCTAACGTACCCGACGGAAATGCGTTTGTATCAGGGTCATTAAGAAATATTTTATATTCAGCATAGCCTGCATGTGTATTGACAGAGCGCCTGGCGTTAGCAAATGAGGTGGGAGGAGGGTAACAGCCATTTTGATTGCAGGAGACCTCAAAGGCATGTCCCTGCATTCCGTTGAAGAATAATGAAGTAACAACAGAATCATCAGTAAAGACATACATGGTTCCCATAAATCCTGGATATGAATCAATATCTTCTGTTGAAAACTGCCAGAATTTTGACCATAATCTACCCTTTATTGGTGCTAGTGGTGAGACTGTTGTATCTATCACAGTGAGATCAAAAAGCTCCAGTTCCCTGTTATTCGGATTCGAAACAAGATCAAACTCAATATAGTAATCACCAACTGCTGTCGGCACGTATGTAAGAGGGATGTATCCGGTTGCAGATAATACATTAGGCCCGTTTACAGCCTGTGTATAGTCCTCAATATATCCATTCTCTCCTCCAAACCCCGGAAGTGGCATAGGCCCCCACACGATTGTACCACTGCTGTTCTTAATCCTGCAATTTACCGTACCTGGAATATCTCCAAACCCGAAATACATTTTCTCTCCAAGATTCTCGATCGTAATATACAATCGCTCATCAGGAGTTGCATTGTACATGGCAAAATGGTTGTAATTATTGCTTTCGTTTAATCGAAGCTTGCAATAATCGGTGATAGTGGGCTCAAGCTCTTTTGTCCCTTCAGCTACAATCTGTTGGATAATAAGGAATTGGAATACAATTACAGAAAAGAGGTAAAATCTCTTCATAGGCTTATTGGCAGTTGCTGGTGGTCGGTGGCGCTGGTTTCTATTCGGCGATAAAATTACTACTTTTTCTTTCCACTTCTTCAGACCTTCCAGGTTTTCAAGACCTGGAAGGTCTTTCAATCTTTAAGACAACGAATTGCGAAAGCGTTGCTTCTCAGGGAGGGATAAAATGATACACTTGGTGTGTACTCCGTATCAACCATCACTTCATTCATTCCATGAGCCCAGGCCTTATTAACTCCCCAGGCAGTGGAGGACCAGTATAGTATCGACTGTAGTGTGGGGTCGCTAACCGGGAACTTCCATACATTGTTATGAAACCGGATGCCTGTCATCAGGGCATTGAAACCGGAGTACCCGTTGTACTTCAGGGCATTGCCGGCAAAACCACTTGAGATTAATACGTTGAACAGGGTTAACCAGTTTGTTTCTGTGGGGATGTGCCAGCCGGGAGGACAAAGTCCCTGGCCCCCGTTATCAGAGGTGTAGTGCATCATTTCATCCCATTGGTAGAGTCCGCCGAAAGAAGAACAGTTAGCAGGGTTGTCATTGTAACAGTACTTTTCGCTGATACAGTTATCCCGTTGCATATCGGAAGAGGAGATGCTGTTCCCAAAGTTGAGATTGGTTGCAATCCAGCATTGAGTCCCGATCTGAACGGTAGGGTAGGGTTGATTGTCACGGATATCAGTCATCGTGTCTCCGCAGATATGTGATACGGGATCCGCGATATGGATGGAGAGGGAGGCGCTGTCAAGACAACCGAATTCGTTGGTGTAGGTGCATTGGATCTGATATATCCCTGCTCCGGTGAAAGCAGGATAAAAGGTATTGGTCAACGGATCAACTCCTGGTCCGCTGAAAGTACTCCCCAGTGGGATGTTCCCCCGAAGCCGGATGGGTTGCGCGTTAATTGTGGTTATTGTATCAAAACAAGGGGTGAGAGTAACAACGGGAACAGGATCCACAGTTACAATGACTGAGTTTGCCGTACCCGGGCATCCGTTTGCCGTTGGGGCGACCTGGTAGGTCACCCAACCGGGCAAATATCCCGAATTGTATAAGGCCTGCTGGATCGTATTCCCTGAATCAGGTCCATATCCGGTTATTTCGGAAGAGGATCCTGTTCCCGTCCATGCAAAGGAGGTTCCCGAAACGTTGGATTGCAGGGAAAGGTTCGTGACCTTGCCACTGCAGATTGTCTGGCCGTTGGGAACGAAAAAGATATCGGGTACAGGAAAGACGGTCACCACGAAATCGGTTGAATCACCCAGACAGTTTTCCGCAGTTGCTGCCACCCGGTAGGTGGCTGGTTCACTGGTATACCCGCTGTTTGCAATTATCTGGACGATGTTCACCCCGCTACCGGATGTAAACCCCGAAAGGTTGGGAGAACTGCTGAATGCCCGCCAGGCAAATGTTGATCCCGTAAGATCAGCCAGGAGAGAGAAACTGGTAAATCCTGCTGAACAGATTGAATCTGTGGTTGTTGAATTGATAACAACGGGCCGTGGATTGACCATCACAGAGGTTGTGCCGGGAGCTGCTCCTGTGCAACCGGGCCCCATCTGGTAGTTGACAGAAACCTGTTTCAATCCCGCCGTATTCCAGGTCACATCAATCTGATCTGTACCTCCACCGGTAAAGGACCCGTCCGGTGAAACAGTCCATACATATCCGCTCATGCCGCTCTGGGTGTAGAATGAATCTATGGCATCAATGCAGGTGCTGGTTGGTGCATTGATGATGGTAGGCACAGGGAGTATGCTTACAGTTACATTAAAAGTTGTGGGAACAGCCGCAACACACCCATTGACATCAGTAAAATTTACATTGATGGAATACGTACCAACCGTGTTCCAGGTTAACGTGATGGTATTATCGGTACTGCTTCCTCCTGATGTGACGGTTCCTCCTCCGGAGAGTGACCATGCATACGCGTTCATACCTGCTTCTGTCGTGTAGATGACATTGGATTCGCCAAGGCAAACGCTGGATTTGCCTGAAATGGCAGGAACAGGCATGGGATGAACGGTAATGAAGGTTGAATCCCAATCCCCAAATCCACAATTCGCGTTCCATCCTCTAACCCGGATATAGCCACTCGTTGCAGTTGCATCAAAATCAAGTGTGGCCGTAAGTCCTGTTGGCCCTGAAGGATTGAACGTACCACCCAAACCTGTAAAGTCCCATTCATATGAGGTTGTGTTGGGCTCGGCTAAAATGGTATAGGTTTTCTGTTGCTCTCCAGGACAGATTCCTGAAGGGCCGGTCGGATCTCCGGGTGGATCAGGAACACGGTGTACCTCAAATAGAGGGAGGGTGGAGTTGGAATAAACGGCATACCACCATGTGTTGGCAGTGTTGCGGTTAGGGTAACTGCACTGGCTAGGATTTCCTGTACCAGCGGAAAGCCAGGTATGACATCCTGTGTTACCGGGGCACCCATCGTAGTTTGCATCAGGAGGTGGTGGCGTAAAAGATCCACAATTTGTAAAAGGATCAATCTCAAGGTCGAGGTCATCCCAGTAGAGGTTTGGAATTGGTCCGGGCGGCCGGATCAGGCTGACAATATATCCGTTTGCATTTTGTTCAACATCATATACGGGGAAGTTTGTCAGTCCCTGGATATATGTGACGATAACATCGAAGACAGTGGCGTTGGAAACCGGTTCAGGAGGAGTCAGACCGTTCATTCCATTCCATTGAACAGTGTTTGGCCCAACAACAATCGGTTGCGTTAGCAAAACATCCTCGGGCTGCTTCCCGGGGAGTGGGTTGATATTTAACAGGATATCAACGGTTCCGGCGAGGGTGGCATCAAAGGTAATTGTAGCAGTCCCGTCACAATTCCAGGTAATCAACAGGTTTGAAATTTCTCCAAGAGTACCGGTGGGGTATACAGTAGAATCAGGATCATTGACAAAGATCTTGAATTGGGGAACAACGTTCTGACCGTTCACTGACTTTCTTGTATAACTCCCGGGGTTAACCGGATCCGGGCACCCGAACTGGTTACAGGCAACAGTGAAAATAATCCCCTGCATTCCATTCAGATCAAGGTTGGTCACAATACCGTCATCCGCATAAACATACAATGATCCGTTGAACTCACCGGGATTGGTCCCTGTACTGAATTGCCATGCTTTGGACCAGATACGGCCATCAATCGGGGCGTTAGCAGTATCTGCTACTGTTATGTCAAAATAGAGGAGTGTTGTTGAAGCTTGGAATTCAATGGAATAATCTCCAATGGTATCGGGAAGGAACAGCAATGCATCATAACCGTTTGGACCGGCAATCTGGCTGGGACCCTCGACCGCTTCAGCATGTGTGGCGATATATCCGGCATCACCTGCAGGAGGCATGGACATGCCAAAGACGATGTTTCCACCCGGGTCCCTGATCTGAAAAGTACGGTTATTAACCTGTGTTTTCTGGAATCCATAATAAATCTTCTCTCCAACCTCTTTTATATGAATGTTAAGCCGATTCTCTTCAGGACAATCCAACCATGCAAAACCATACTGCTGAACTGCCGGAGCTGTAATATGAGCTTTCTCGGCGCCCCCGTCAAACGGCATGATTTGCTTGGTCCCTTCCGCAAATCCACTGATTGAAATAAGAAAAAAGAGAGAAAAATGCAGATATAAAAATATCCTGATCAGCACTATTATAATAGATTAATAGACAAAAATAAGGAAAAGGATTAATTGATAAAAATGACAAACGATGTTGATCTCAGCCGAACATAAAAACAAGTATAGGTTTTATGTTTACCAGTGAAGTTGAGTAAGTCCCCTT
>CALCGJ010000177.1 GCA_937900965.1 uncultured Bacteroidota bacterium
TCCCGAGAGCGGTTTGCCCTCCAAGTTGGAGGTGCCTTCCCCAAAGGATCAGGATAAGGGATCCAGAAATACCTAAAACTATACCGGATAGTTTCAACGCAGTTATCTTCTCTTTAAGCAGAATGGCAGCCAGGATGAGAACCAGGATGGGGTTAGAGACATGGATTACGGAGGCATCAACAGGAGTGGTGTAATTGAGCCCAACATAAAAGAGACCCACATTCATGGTAAGGCCCACAAAACCGCATAGAGCCAGCTTCATCAGGTCCCGGCGCTCAACTTTCTCCCGGATGAAGAATCGTTGAAAGATCCAGAAAAGAAGCGCCCCGCCCATCAGCCTGATAAAAACCATTTGTAACGGACTGAGGTAATCCGGCATCATACTTTTAGCGATGATGTAATGGAGGCCGAATACTACGGTGACTCCCAGCATGGAAAGGTGTGCCCTGATTGATGTTGACATCGAATCAAATGTATGAAATTTTTTCCTACTCCCAACCTGGACAGGCCGGAGGTAGAAAAGGATGTGAAAGTCCTTGACAGTGATGTCGATTTGACAGGCCGGAGGCTCGAAAAATGTCAATATGTCACTGGAAGGGTGTGGCTTTCAGGGTTTTTGCTGTCGGTATAAAAATTGATCAAAACAAATCAAATTAAAAATTAACCAAAAATTAAGGAGGACAATATTATGGCAGTTATCAGATGGCAGCATAAAAATCCACTTGCCGATATCGTATCGAACTTTTTAGATACTGATTATGCTGATTTTTTCGGCAAGCGTGCCTTTGACCCTTCAGCAAATATCATTGAAAAAACGAATGGTTTCGAGCTTGAGATTGCAGCTCCCGGCTTGAAGAAGGAAGATTTCAATATCAACCTTGAGAACTCGGTTCTGACAATCTCTTCTGAGATGGAAGATGAGAAACGGGAAGAGGGCAAAAACTACACCCGTAAAGAGTTTTATTTCGGTTCGTTCAGTCGTTCCTTTACACTACCAAAGTCGGTCGATACCGACATGATTAAAGCCGATTACAACAACGGCATCCTGAAGATCGACCTTCCCAAAAAAGCTGAAGCAAACCTGGAAAGCAAAAAGCATATCAAGATCTCCTAAGTTATTAGTGGTTTTTGATTAGATCACCCGCAATGTAAAAACCGGTCAACCAGCTTGATGATCTCTTTTTCTTTTTCGCGGATGTCGGCACGTAGGTGGTGGTCGTCGTAGCTCTTCAGCATACCGATAATGCCATCGATGAATTTTTTCGGAAAGACCCCTTTCGCCTGGTATATGGATCGCTGTTCTTCCAGGGCATCAGCCGAATCCCAGCATGAGGTGGGGAGATGTTCCAGTTCGCTGACCCGTTTCTTGTACTTGTCATCGAAGATGTTGACGTCTACAT
>CALCGJ010000178.1 GCA_937900965.1 uncultured Bacteroidota bacterium
TGGCTTGTTGCACTAAATCCCGCCTCCCGCTTCCGGGAGACGGGATAGCTTTTTTGTGATTTCATCGTATAAAGGATAATATCTCACCAAAATCCTTTGTATTATGAAAACACAATCAAAGCTAAACAAAAAAAGAATCACTTATGTCGAACAGGCATGTGAAAAAATTCCGGGATTCAGAGAGTTCTACGATGAATTTCAGGATTGTATTGTTTTATCAGGCAATACTAAAAGCACCCTGGTTAATTATGGCCGGAAAATTGCCCAGATAAGCCTCCATTTCGGCAAAATGCCGGAAGATGTAACTGACCAGGAGATCAACCGTTACCTGGCTTCGTTGGCCCGCAAATCAACCAATCCCTCCCTGAGCTCCTTCAAATTCATGGTGTACGGCCTGCGGTATTATTTCCGGATGAAAAGCAAAAACGACAAAGCAATCCGCCTTCCACATCTCAAGCTTGAACGCAAACTGCCCGTGGTACTGAACCGCCGCGAATGTAAAGCGCTGTTTAAAGCCCCGGATCTCTTAAAACACCGGATTTTATTGTCTTTCATCTATTCAGCCGGACTTCGGGCTCAGGAGGCCATGCGAATCAAAATCTCCGACATCGATTCCGAAAGGATGATGATCCATATCCGGCAAAGCAAATACAAAAAAGACCGTTATGTTCCGCTCTCGCCATTGATACTGAAAGGCTTGAGAAAATATATGAAAGCCTGCAAACCTGTTGAATACCTGTTCAACGGGCAGGAACTAGGATCGCAGTTTAGTGTACGGGGGATGCAGTGGGTCATGCGTGAGGCCAGGAAAAAATGTAAGATTCAGAAACGCGTTTCGCTGCACACTTTGCGTCACAGTTATGCCACCCATTTACTCGAATTCGGCATGGATATCGTATCCATCAAAGAACTCCTGGGACACGAAAAGATTACCACCACGATGATCTATCTCCATGTGGCAAAACCATTGCGCAGCAACCTGTTCAGCCCGTTCGACCGGTTGTACGGCATGGGTTGAGAACTCCCTATGAACTGGCACAGGTAATCAAGCGGTTCGGTTCCGGGTTTGATGAATTGCATCACCCAAACGGGTATGCTCAACGAATATTACGGGCTATTCGTAGCTGCCGCACAGTCGCATTAGGCTGGCATAAAGACCGGTGCGATGATTGCGGGCATATCCGGATCTCCTATAATTCGTGCCGTAACCGTCATTGCCCCAAATGTCAGAACATTCAGCGTAAGATCTGGATAGCGGAACGAACGGAAGACTTATTACCGGTTCCCTATTTCCATGTGGTATTTACCGTTCCCGATAAGCTGAACCGGTTTTTTCTTCAGGACAGCGCTTTGATGTATAACCTGCTTTTCAAAGCGGTCTGGGGTACGCTGTCGCAGTTTTTTCTTACCCGGATGAATGGAGATGGCGGGATGATCGCGATCCTGCATACCTGGGGTCAGAATCTCTCCCTTCATCCCCATATCCATTGCATCGTTCCGGCCGGATGTATCGGTCTGAAAGGCAACTGGAAGCCGGTTGCCGAATCAGAATCGGGAAAGATGTATCTCTTTCCGGTTGATAACCTCTCCACGGTATTCCGTGGCAAATTCATGGAACTGCTAAAACCCATTTTCCCGATAGACAAACTCTTGAAAAAGGAGCTTTTCCGGCACTCCTGGGTAGTCTATGTCAAAGAGCCGTTTGCAGGGCCTGAATCGGTGGTGGAATACCTGGGTGGCTATACCCATAAAATCGCCATCAGTAATCATCGGTTGGTACATATCGATGATCAGCAGGTGACGTTCCGATGGCGCGATTACCGGGATAATCAGAAAAAACTGATGACCCTGACCGGGGTTGAGTTCCTGCGAAGGTTTTGTCTGCATATCCTGCCCAAAGGATTTGTCCGGATCCGACACTTTGGGATCCTCTCTGCTACCCGGAAAGCGGATTACAGAGAGTTGCAGGTCAGCATGGGAGTCACTCCTTCGCCCGTTAATAAAAAGAGAACCAGAAAGTCCTGGAAAGAGATCTGCCGCGAACAACTGGGTTATGATCCCGACCTCTGTCCCCACTGTAAGAAAGGAAGAATGGTGGTCATCGAGCGGTTGCTGCCCGCCAGAGGGCCACCAGTAAAACTGTCTGTTCCTAAAACCTTTTTAACCTAACCTTGAAACTGTTCAGCAAATGAGCCAGATAGCCTATTGTCCAAACGTTAAACTCTTCAACCTTTTCCGAAATACATCCCGGGCCGATACCCCTTTTGGGCCTGTTTCAACATTCTTACTTCAAAAAACGGAGTGCCATACTTCGATAATTTCATCTCTCCGTTTCATTTAAAACGCATATTCCTATCTCATTGATTTCGTGCAACATCGGCTTCATGTTTGGCCATGAAGTATGACCACACGAAGCCTTAGCTATTATGCATCAGGCGGTACTGCGCAGCAGGTCCCGTCAGGGGCATGAGTGCTAGGTTCAATCCCGCACACATCGCACCGAGAATGCATTTGACCGATAGCTGGGATAATATGATACTGAGTAATTGTATTCGTTCAATCCGTGACTCCACGCCTTGTAAGGTCCATGAGACGTTGAACTCCACATAATTGACGCAAAATCAGCGAATCGATTGCTTTGGTTGAAGAATTCAACGCCTGCCAATAAGACATTAAAACCGGAATATCCAGTAAAAAGCAAAGGACTACCGGCAAAGGCATTACCTTGATAAACAGCAAATAACTGATCCCAATCTGCTTCAGAAGGTACATGCCATCCAGGAGGACAAAGCCCCTGAATCTCCTCAGAGTCTTCATATCGCATCAGTTCATCCCATTGGTATAGCGCAGAGCTCAGGGCACAGAGCTCAGGGATATCATTGTAACAATATTTTTCGGTGATGCAGTTATCCCTTTGACTTTGAGAACCCGAAATCTGAACGCCATAATTCAGGTTGGCAGCCAGCCAGCATTGGCTTCCGATTTGGATGGTAGGGTATTTTCTGTTATCCCGGATATCCGTAAGTGAATCACCACAGGTTAAAGGTGCAGGATTAATCACTGTTATTGTTCTTGTTGCATTGTTGCTGCAATTGTATTGATTTGTGTAAGAATAGCTGATTGTCTTCAATCCGACACCTGCCATTGCCGGATTAAAATACCCTGTGATCTGATCCACTCCAGGACCAGAATAAGTACCTCCTAAAGGAATCCCTCCCTTAAGATGAATGGGTTTTGCATTTGTGGTAGTTATCGTGTCAAAACAGGATCTAAGCGTGACTACAGGCGATTCTCCAACTAACATGATAATTGGATTCGAGGATGCCGGATTTCCGGAAGTGCATGGTTCGTAGGAAGTGAGGATACAACTGACAACATCGTTATTGGACGGAAGGTAAGTGAACCCGTTACTATTTGTACCGGTGTTGATTCCATTCACCTGCCATTGGAAATTGGGAGAAGAGCCTTCGTTTACAGGGTAGGCGGAAAAAAGAATCGGAATCCCTCCGCAAACAGGATTTAATGAGGCACTGATGGAGATGCTTAGAGGGAGCTGTGGATAGACAGTGAAGAGGACAGTGTTACTTGTATCCGGGTTGTTAGAGGTACAGATCGTGTTCGAGGAGGTTAGAATACATGACACAATATCGCCATCTGATGGTATAAAGGTAAATTCGGGATTGTTTGTCCACTGGTTTACTGAATTTACCTGCCACTGATAGGAAGGAATGGTTCCGCCATTGACTGCAAAGGCATTGCAGGTAATGGATGTGCCAGCACAAATGGTGTCTTCTGGAACGATAATGGTGATCAATACTGAATCAGCAGGTGTTACGGTCACTGAAAAATTTACCGTGTCGCCTAGACAACTACCAATTTTCGGCACGATATGATAGACGACCAACCCAGTATCCGTGCCAGGATTTAACAAGGTTTGTGCAATGACTGTCCCTGAGTCTGCAGAGAATCCGGTTATGTTTCCAGATATAAGTGTTACCGTCCAGGAAAAACCGGTATTGGGCAGATTGGAGATCAACTGAATGTTTGTGGTTTCTCCTGAACAGATCGAGTCAGAAAGCGGGAAAGTAGTCACTTCAGGCGCCTGGGTGACAGAGAGAGAAATGGTATCGATTCCACTGCAACCAAAGGTGTTAGTTACCCCAACCCTGTAATCCCCTGCTTCTCCTGTCCGATAGGTTTGAGTGGTAGCGATACCAGTTTGCCCTGTTGTAATATTATCCCAGTAATAACTGCACCCGGTGCAGGCTCCCGCATCGAAAGTAACGGAGTCTTCGGTACAGATGGTTTGGTCGGGTCCAAGGTCAGGTGCAGGTGTCGGGTCAATGGTGATATTGATCCAGGAGGTATCTGTTCGATTGTCGATGTGTCTGACAAATAACTCTATTGTATACTGACCAGGAAGGTTATAAACATGGGAGGGGGTTGTGTCATTGGAAAAATTTGCTGATCCTGACGCTGGGTCTCCGAAATCCCAATGAAGACTGTCGGCAGGTGTCCATATAGTAGCGGAGAGATCTACTGGTTCTCCCTGGCAGTTTCCTTCAGAGTTTGGATAAATATAATATCGCTGTAGAAAGACAGGTAACGAAAGTTCAGGGTCATTTCCCAACAGAGGAACAGCATTAATCTGTAAATTACAACCTATTCCTTTTACTGATGGTTTGTTTATTACTAGGAGAGAATCACTCAGATTTTGGGTGCCGTATATTTTCCAATCCGGTCCCATTTTCATTACTGAATTGGACGGAGTGATCTCAATAATGGTTTCACTTTGAATAAATTCCAGCGAATCAGTTTTATCAGCTTCATATTGATAAACAATTGATTCACCAACAAGGTATGGGAATGCTGAACAAGTCAGATAAAGAAACTTGGAATCAACAGAGAACTCAGCGGAATTTGCAATTGAAGGATGAAAACTTAACGTGCCAGGAATAAATTTAAACAATCCGGTGATTTGCCCGTTTGATGTATTAAACAGACAATATTCTACAGTGTCAGTCGTTTGGAAGAAACAAAGTAATTTATTTCCATCAGGCGAAATTCTAATTTCATTTGGCAGACCAGGTGGTGAATAAAAAGATATTTGACAGTTGCTGTACATGGGAGTCAATGAGAGACCAAAATGTGTTATTAGATATGAAGCATAAAAGTTACTGTCCTGATCATAAAGTCGTGTAATAACCCATGCATCTTTATTATTCTTATGTCTTGTAGCCGTTATTCCTGAATATGCTTTTTCTGCTCCAGGCACCGGAATGTTCTTCAACATCAACTCCACATCTCCTAATCCCGAATCGAGTCGCATGTTAATGATTGAATATAGCAATCCAAAAGAAGTCCCACCCACTGGATTATATGGACCTGTTGTAAAAAGAAAATATGAACTGTCGTCCTCTAATTTCTGAACTGCGCAAAGTGTCTGATGACCTGAACCAGGCGTACAATGTACTCCATAGCCGTTTGGCATAATTTCCAAGTTTTTATTGTATACATTCAGACCATCGGAAGTAAAAAGGAAATTCCCATTTGAATCAGACAGACTCACAGAAGTGTTGGGATAAATTATCGTACCATTAACCAATGGAACAGGAAACCCGGAATTAAAGCAAACTCCTGCTTTATTCCCAAAATACCAGTTGTTGAACTCACCTTGAGCGGAAAGTTCACAAGGATATAGAAATATTATGAACATTATGAATATTAAACACTTCATTCAGGATTTTAATTGAATCTCACTTGATTGAGTCCATTAACTTTATTATTTTGAATCAGAACGGCAAAGGAATTAAAACTATAACAAGTCCAGAAATATGCTGATACTCCTGGACTTGTTCTTATTTGTCAATCAAACGGAACCGTAATAGGGTTGTAGGCAGTTAATGAAGTGCCACTTCTTGCTGCATATTCAGATCTTTCTTTGGAATCGACCATTTCATCATGCACATATTTATCAACACGAATATGAATTGTCCAATAATAATAGGTTTCCTCTCCTGTTGGTATGCCAATAGTGACTGTTTGCCCATTATAGCTCTGAGAATTACCTAAATCTGAAGAATAAAGTGTCGTTAAAAAGATCCAACCAGTTGAGCTAGGACAGAGATTTGACACTTTTATATATACCAAATAATAATCCCCAATGGGGGTTTGGCTATCGGTCACAGTATAACTTCCATAGCAAGTAATTTGACCGTCATTGCACTGTGAAAACAAATTGGTAGAACCCAATAAAGTAAGACACAGTATAGTCGTTACATATATGATTTTTTTCATGAGTAATAAAATATATCGTTATTGACTTCTTGATTTTGCCAATTTTTATTTCTGGTATAGTCTTGGCAATCTATCCTCTTTATGGAAACCTTGTTTCCAATAAAAAATATTTGATACACGTTATTTCATGGAAAATAACACTTTGTGTTATCTTTGCTTCGTACCTCCTTTCTTTTTGATTGTTGATATATATTGAAGTGTGTGTTGGCTTTCATTCTGGAAGGAGGTTTTTATTTTAATAGTGTGATGTAAAGGTAAGGCATAAAGGCCCATTATCCAAATATCTTTATCAAAGATAGATTTACTCGTCATATTGTATAACAAACACATATACAGGTGGATATATATGTAAAAAAAAAAATATCCGTAAAAAATACTGAGATCACTCAGTTTAAATGAACTGTAATGTTATGTCTTATTAACGAATGTTAGGGCGTAGCAAAAATGATATTGGTAGGGACAAAACCGCCTGGTTGCATAACTTGTTTATTGTCGAGTTCGCTTTTCGTGTTGTATTAGTTTATAGCTATATAGGCGCGTATTCGTAGTGTGCTAAATAGATCGTTATAAATCTTCAAACGGACTCCTGATTTGTAATAGACTCTTCTGACTGACATGCGTGTAGATTTCTGTTGTTTTGGTGTTCTTGTGCCCAAGTAACATCTGTATATACTTGATGTCAACTCCGTTCTCATGTAAATGCGTCGCATAACTATGCCGTAGCCAATGTAAAGTTACACTTTTTTTTATTTTTGCCAACTGAACAGATTTTTTTATCACCTCCTCCACGCTTCTTGTACTGTATCGTTTTCCTGGTGTGTTGCCCTCAAATAACCAGGTCTCCGGACGAAATTGCTGATAATATACCCGCAACTCCTCAACCATGTTCTTTGGCAATGGAACCACTCTGTCCCTATTCCCCTTTGCATGATTAATCTTTAATAAACCCCTAACACTGTCAATATCTGTCAACTTCAAATTTAATAACTCACCGCAACGCAATCCGCAGGCATATGTAAGGCTAAGCATTGCCCGGTGCTTCACGTTCCTGGTTGCCACAATAATAGATCTGACCTCCCGCTTGTTTAATACATTAGGCAACCTAAACCCAGCCCGGGGCCGTTTAATAAACTCTACATGAACAGGAGTTCTGATCACTTCTTTGAATAAAAGCTTAAAAGCACTTATGAACTGATTTTGATACGACCCGCTTAATTTCTTCCGAATGATATATTCAGTAATAAATCGATCCGATTCCCCTTCCAAATCACCTGTAAGCGATTTCGGTGAAATAAACCTGACAAATGTTCGCATGATGTCATAATATGTCCTCTCTGTCGATCTGCTATACCTGCCCCGTTCCATGTAATCACGAAACAATTGTAATATTCGCTTGTTTTCCTCACTCATATGCTCAATGTGTACACCGCTAGCAACTACTTTGCCTTGAAGTACTTTTTGCATTTGTGGAAATTGAAGATCATAGTGCATGCAATCTCCAAATTCCCTCCTGAGTCGGTTAAGGTTTAATCCAATCCCGGCAATATGCCAATCACGGCCAAAATGTTCCCACCGTGAACCTGGAATTGATTTCACCTTTCCAATGATCTCCTGGTCATATCTGAAAAAAATCAAAAACCGCTTTTTCCCCTCAATCTCACCTGAATAAACCTCTATCGTCTCCATAATCTGATAATTTGAAAATTGATCTGAATTTCCTATTGGTAACGCAACTGAAAATAGAATGTACCCCTTTATCCACTTTACCCCCAAAAGGTTATACATCAAAATAAAAAAAAAACTGCTGGCCGCCATCTCCGAAAGTACAGCCGCAATTGATTGCGGCTCACGTCCAAACTTCAACCGAACCTAAAATAAAGGAACCTGATAGAAACCTTAAACAAAGACTATAGAAACATGAAACAAAAATACTTCGTACTTCGTACCTCTAACTTTAAATCTAACTTCGTACTTCGTACTTCTAACTTCACTTCCGGCTTTCCGCCATCAAACCCGCAATGGATAAAATGACTCCTAAAATGATGCTGTACAATGCCGCTACCAGGATCCGCCACTCCTCCGGTAACATGAAGTTAAAGGTCTGAGCCGGAATCCACCAAAACGGGATAGTCCTGCTTATGACAAATCCCCACATCGATGTCCAGTCAAGTGTCTGAAACTGATAACGAATACGGATAGGAGTGAGAAGCCCCCGGATGGTTCCTCCGGTAGCAAGTATGTGCATGTCGGCAATGCGGTGGACAATCATGAAGATAGGGCCAAAAAAAAGATTCAATGTAACACTGGCTGTAAATGCTGTTAGTAACTTCAACCACGAAAAACCTGGTTCACGAAGCATCTCCGACGGGTCGGCCATGGGAAAGTGAACACCCATACTCTTAAGCAGGATTGGCGCCCCCTCAGCGAAGATTACAAAAGCCATCTTGAGCGAAATACCCAGAATACCCCAAACCAGCGCCCTGGGTAAAATGCCAAACCTGGGCTGCATATACATGCCTGTTCGGATACGCAACCCAATAGACTCCCCAAATGTGGCGAGAATGGCAAACTTGATAAAACTCATCAAATACCCATGCGAAGCATTCAAACTCCGATATCCCTCATATACAGTTGGAAACAGAAAAAATGGCAATAGCACCACAACTACCACCATAACAACAAGAAAATCTGTCAGTTTAATCCCCGCCCTAACTCTCTTCATCCGAAATCATTAAATTCCAAACGACTTATGCACAACCGTCTGCTTTGTGTCTATGATTCCGGCAGGATCCCTGACACGGAATATGAACAACCCTTCCGGAAGATAGTCAATCTCATAGAACTTTACAATATACTCGGCATCTTTGTTGACACTTTTGCGGAATACAACCTGCCCGTGCATGTTGATGATGGTGAGTTCAAGCATCCCGGTATACGGATGACGTATCTTCATGAAAAATCGGTAGAAAAATGGATTGGGTGAGATCACTACAGGATTGTCAAAAAGATCGTCTGTTGGAATTGATTGGCGAACCATGGTATTTGGGAAACTTTCCCATAAATCAAAGAGATACCCTCCCGATGAAGCCCCGGCCGCAATGTAACCGGTATTGTTAATAACAAAACTTACCCCGTATCCACGCCCCGAACCTGGAAACCGATCGAGCTGTGTCCAGCTGTTCAGGACAGGATCAAACTCCCAGACATCCCGCAACGGCTTGTAGCCGAAACTCACTCCGCCAATGATATACCCTTTGCCTGCAACCGAAAATCCCATCGCCCCGGTTCGCGCCTCTCCGGCCAGGTCATTCATCTGTTTCCAGGTGTTTGTGGATGGTGTATATTCCCACCAGTCTTTCAAATAGGTCTCACCGTTGTTGCCGAGCCCGATGTAAATCTTGTCATGGATCGGAAAAGAGGTGGCATAAGCACGCCCACTGCCGGGAAGAGAAGCTTTTTGTGTCCATGTGTCGCTGTGTGAATCATACTCCCAGAGATCATTCAACGCTCCCTCAGCCCTGTCAAGGCCCCCACTTATGTATCCGCGGTTATCCGTTGAAACACCCACTGCAGCCATCCTTCCTTGTCCCGATGGAAATGAAGTGCGTGTACTCCAGACATTACTGTTCTGATCCCAAACCAATAACTGATAATTCAGCCCATTTGGCCCTCCTCCTGTGGTGATGAAGGCTTTACTGCCAATCACAAAAGCAGCGCTTCCGCGAAGTGGCAATGGAAGATCCGATTTGAAACTCCAGGTGTTACTTCCGGGATCATACTCTTGCAAATCCTGGAGGAGATTGTCGCCCAAACCGCTGGTGCCTGACGCAATGTATCCTTTGTCGCCAATAGAAAACCCGACGGTTTGCAGCCGGGGTGGAGAAGCAAAATCCGCGCGGTGAGCCCATGACGATTCCTGGGCATAGATTACATCCATACCTGCCGCTAACCATAAACTAACCGCGAGCAGTAAGAGTCCCGATAACTTTAATAACATAATCTCGGCGCTGATAACTGCACCTTGGGAACAAATATAATAGGAGAGAATCTTTGTTTATGGCGTGATTTCAGGACTTATGAACCGTGGATTGTTAATTCAAAGCCGGGTCTGGCGGGAAGTTAGCCCAGATAGCATAATCATTTCCCATGTTTTTCAGGTAGTTCGACCAGAGATCTTCAGGCTCATTGTTGATAACTTCGCTAACCGAAGCCTGCGATAATACCCACGATTTTTCTCCAATCTCCCGGTCAAGCTGGTCGGGATTCCACCCTGAATAACCCAGGAAAAACCGGATCTGGGTCTCTCTCATCTCTCCGGCCTCCATCATGTTGCGGATCACATCAATATCTCCTCCCCAGAAAAGACCATCCATGATCCGCAAGCTGTTCTCAATTTCGGGAATTGTGTGAATGAAGAAAATACTGTCAGTCTTTACCGGCCCTCCAAGGTATACAGGATAATCAAATCCGGAGAACCCCTTGATCACTTCGTCGAGACGCACCTCAATAGGTTTGTTTACAATCACGCCAAAGGTGCCATCTTCGTTGTGTTCGGCTAACAGGACCACCGACTGACGAAAATAAAAGTCCTTTAATGAGGGCTCCGAGATCAGGATAATCCCCTGTTTTGGTTTGATGATCTTCCGCTCTGTCATATTCGAAATTTTGTTACATTTGCGAGAGCCTCCAGGCAAATATAATACCAATTGATGGAGAAGTCAAACCGTCAGGACAAATTCCTGCAACTCAGGGATGAATATGCATTTTTTTCCTACGAAGGATATGACTACAGCTACTCAGTTCATGGATTGGATATTCGTTTCTATTTCAACCTGGCTGATAAATATCGTTTTTCACCTACTGCCTTTATCCCAACTAAATCATTCTTCATCCCCGAACACGAGATCATGGACCTTCTCCCAAACCTGGTCTTTCACCTGGGATTGATTGAATTGATAAGCTATTGGAAAGCTGCGTGTCCGCCTCAGCTCATCATTAAACCTCATGCCCTCACTCCCGACCAGGTGACATGGTGGAAAAAATGCTGGTTCAATGGCCTCGGAGAGTTCTTCTACCTCAACTCCATCTCCACAGATATAGACAACTTCCTTGAGATAAAGGTTGCTTCTGATGATCAACTGGACCCGGTTCAATGCTCCTTAAAGCCTGATGTGATAGTTCCGGTAGGAGGGGGGAAGGATTCAGTGGTAACCCTTGAGATCCTCAGGAAGATTCCCGGTGTAACGCCACTGATCGTCAATCCACGGGGAGCAAGTGTTCATAGCATATTCGTGGCTGGATTTGGTCACGCAGGGATGATTGGGATCAATCGATCTATCGACCCTCTCCTCCTGCAACTCAATGCTGAGGGCTTCCTCAATGGTCATACCCCTTTTTCAGCGATGCTGGCCTTTGTTAGTATCCTCACTGCCGTCATCTCGGGGAAGAAATATATTGCCCTCTCAAATGAATCCAGCGCCAACGAAACCACCATCCCGGGTCTCCCGGTTAATCATCAGTACTCTAAGACATATGAATTCGAAGAGGATTTTCGGAGCTATGTAAATACATGGATCTGCCCCGAAGTCAACTATTTCAGCTTCCTGCGTCCCCTCAATGAAATCCAGATCACCAGCCTCTTTACGCGTTATCCTAATTACTTCCCTGTATTCAAAAGTTGCAATGTAGGCAGCAAAACCGATTCATGGTGTGGAAAATGCGCAAAATGCCTCTTTACCTTTATTATGCTTGCACCTTTCGTGAAGCCGGAACAACTGATCGGAATATTTCACAGTGACCTTCTTAACGACATCACACTGAAGCCAATCCTCAACCAGCTTACTGGGATAGCCTCCGAAAAACCCTTCGAATGCGTAGGAACTATCGCCGAAGTAAACGCCGCCCTGCAAGAAACAATAAATCAGTATGGGAATAACCCCCTTCCCTCCCTGCTCCACTATTATGCTGGTTTAAACCCAGTTGTCATTGCGAGGAGCCGAAGCTGCGAGGGAACCGAAGCAGAAGCGACGAAGCAACCTCGTACCGAACCGACTCTAAGCGACCGGGAGACGAAGCAACCTCCCGGCACCCACCTCACAACCTCACAATTGCCACGTCACTCCGTTCCTCGCAATGACATTACTCACAAACTCACCAGTTCACAAACTCACCAGTTCACCAGTTCACCACCTCACCACCTCACCACCTTTTTAAAAGCCTGGGACTCTCAAAACTTCCTCCCTCCTCACTTCGAAGAGCTGTTGAAAGGAGCTCTCAATGGTTGATATCCTCCGCCGGCATATGGAAGGGAAAAAAATCCTCCTGCTTGGTTTCGGCAGGGAAGGGGAGTCGTCATATCGTGTGATCAGGAAATTGTGGCCCGAACAAAAGATATGGATAGCCGATTCCAATCCCGATGTAATGCATAACAGCCTCTTACAGGAGGATCACAATCTTGAATTGTATTGTGGGCAGCATTACCTCGAAGCATTGAATCGTGTTGATCTTATTCTGAGGTCTCCCGGGATCTCCGTGAACAAACTGAATATACCGGTCGACAGATCAAAAATCACCTCTCAAACTGACCTGTTCCTGGAAGCATATGCCCATCAGGTAACCGGCATCACGGGAACCAAAGGGAAGAGCACAACAAGCAGCCTGATTGCCCACATCCTTACGCTGGCCGGGAGAGATACCATCCTACTCGGGAACATCGGCACCCCGGCCTGGCATTTCCTCGACAGGATCACCCCACAAACACTGGTCGTAGATGAGCTATCCTCGCACCAGTTGGAGTACATTCACCATGGGCCGCATATCGCATTGTTACTCAATATTTTCGAAGAGCACCTCGATGCTTATTCCTCCTACCTCGAATACCAGCAGGCGAAGATGAAGATCACCACCACCCAAACCTCCAATGATTTCCTCCTCTACAACGCCGACGACCCCCTGATCACCCATCACCTCCAATTATCACCACGGCACCACGGCACCACGGCACTCCCATCCCTTATCCCTATATCCATGCTGCAGCGCTTCAACACCGGCGCCTTCAAACGAAATGGAGAGCTTGTAATCTGGACGCCGGGGCGAAACGAATTGGTCCTCAGAGATATTCACAACCGCTACCTGAAAGGGGAACACAATCTGCGCAACATCCTGTTCGCTGTTGCAACTTGCTGGCTTCACGGAGTGTCAGAAGAGGCTATCCTCGATGGACTGGCTTCATTCAAAGGGTTGGCCCACCGTATGGAGGAACTGGGGTGCCATCATGATATTTTTTGGGTGAACGACTCCATCGCCACTATCCCCGAAGCGTGCATTGCCGCCATGCAAGCCTTGCCCAATGTGGATACCCTGATCCTGGGGGGATTCGACAGGGGGATCAGTTACGAATTGTTGGCGGGGTTTTTGGTTCAGAACCCTGTTCGGACACTGATTTTTGTTGGAGCTGCCGGCCAAAGGATCGGTACTGAGGTTGAAAAGAGAGACAAAACAATAAAAACCAGGAAAAAGCTGTTCTACATCAACCGGTTTGACTACTTGCTGCCACTGGCACTTGAGAATACCCGGCCCGGAACTACCTGCCTTCTCTCACCGGCAGCTTCCAGCTACGATGAATTTCGCAGCTTCGAAGAGCGTGGCTTCCGTTTCCGGCAACTGATAACTGGATGACTGGATGACTGGATGACTGGATAACTGGATAACTGGATAACTGGATGACTGGATGACTGGATGACTGGATCCTGGATCCTTGATCCTCAGTACTTGAACCTTGAACCTTGAACCTTGACTCTTGAACCTGAACCTATGACCCTCTCATTTCACTACCTCCCTACCTCCCTACTTCCCTACTTCACCACTATCTTCCTCCTCTCATCCTTCTCTGCCAATGCTCAATCCTCCTACGAGCAACAAGTCCTCGCCTACATCGATGCCTATAAGGGAATTGTGATCCAGGATATGCGCACATATGGAATCCCGGCCAGCATCAAACTGGCCCAGGCGATCCTTGAATCAAGAGCCGGCCAGAGCACATTGGCGAAAGAGGCCAATAACCACTTTGGGATCAAGTGCCACAAAGAGTGGTCAGGTCGGACTTACAGGATGGACGATGATGCTCCGAATGAATGTTTCCGGAGGTATGATAACCCAGTGGAGTCGTTCCGCGATCATTCTGAGTTCCTCACTTCCCGCGATCGCTACCGGTTGCTGTTTTCATTAGATATTCAGGACTACAGGGCCTGGGCAAACGGATTGAAGAGCGCAGGCTATGCTACAAACCCGAAATATCCCACCCTGCTGATTACCATCATCGAACGGTATTCCCTCAACCAGTACGACCTTCCCGAAGGAGCGGTATCAGCTGTAGCCACAACACGGGCTGATGATAACCTGATGAAGGCATACAGGTCGCTGTTTACATATTTTGCCCCCGGCCCCAACACCAGGAATATTTACCTTAACAACCATACTCAATGCACGATTGCACTGGAGGAGGATGACCTGTTGAAGATCGCCCGCGATTTTCAGATGAAGGCGAAAGATCTGATGCAATTTAATGACCTGAAAAGGGCTGGTGGGATCAGGGAGGGGCAGGTGATTTACCTTGAGAAAAAGAAACGGAAAGCCGTTCAAAAACGGCATGTAGTTGGAAACAACCAAACAATGTGGGAGATTTCCCAGGTTTATGGCATACGTCTGGAAAACCTGTACCGCAAAAATCTTCTTCCGGAAGGGTTCGAGCCCCCTGCCGGAAAAGTATTAAGACTCAGGTAGTCTTTCCCTCAAATTGGGGCTGTCTCAAAACATCGAGACAACCCCTTTTAATTTCCACAAACGCGATAGATATCTCTTTTTTTTTTCGCTGCCACCTCCACAACTGGAACGCTTGAGCTTTTTGTATAGACTTTTTAGGATAGGAATAAACCCCGCGTTCCTAGGTTGTTCCGGCAGCAGCTGATGTGTTTTTTCTTTATTTGTTAGGATTCCAGGGCGATTAACACTCCCATTTGGCAAGGTTATGCGCTATGGAGAGTAAACCTGCTTCGATTTCAACTTTATCACATCCTGTTAGCATAAATCTCGTAAAGCCTTTGTTGTATTTTATATTCCCAAAGACCGACTCTACGTCCCAGGGCCGTTTTTTTCGGTGCCTTACTCCTTCTTCACTGAGTAATAATGCACGAGCTTTTGCTTTGAGGAGCCTGAGGTGATGATTTACTTCAATGACCCTGTTGTCGGGATTTTCATGACACATTCCCCGTAAAGGACAACCCTGACACCTCTGAGCCTGGTAGCAGGCATAGGATTGTTTACTCCCATCATAGTTTGTGCGTATTCTGTTTCCTATTCGTCTCATTGGCTGACCCATTGGGCAATAATAGCAGTCTTGTTCTTTATTATAGTAGAGTTGGTCTGCAATAAAGGGACGCTTTTTATCAATGCCTTGCTGGTCTTTGTCGAAGTAGTTGTCTTTTACAAAAGCCTGGATATGTTTTTCTGCCAAAAACTGATAGTTCTGTTCCGAGCCATAGCCTGCATCTGCGGTAACGGTGTTTGGCATCTGTCCATTACGCATGTGATCATCTTTCATGCGCATGAACGTTGCATCAGGATCTGTCTTGGAGTAACTGTTTCGTCCGTTAAGAATTTTTTCCTGATCTTCGTATCGATCAAGAGCACCAGGCCAGTTCGCAATCTTCTGGGTATAATCCCAAAGCTCTTCCAATTGCTTCTTTATTCGTTCTTTATTCAGCTTAATTGATTTTCCCCATACGAAGGTGTAACGGTTTGCTTTGGATTCGATTTTGGTGCCATCGGTATAAACTTCTTTAAGGTTCACCAATCCCTCAGAAACTAACAGTTCAACTACCTGCCCAAAAACCTGCTTCAGAACTCCCTTCAGTCGTTCACTTCTGAATCGGTTAATCGTATTGTGATCAGGAGTGTTCATCCCTGAGATCCACATAAAATGAATGTTCTCCTTCAAGCATGACTCCAATCTGCGCGACGATAAGATATTGCTCAGGTAGCCAAACACAACCACCTTAAGCAACATCCTGGGATGATAGCTTGAGGTCCCTCCTCCTTTGAATTTAACGTTTGTACGTTTTATATGTTTCATACTGCAAGTTAATCATATCTTGCAGATAATCAGGATGATAGAATATTTACTTATCAATAAGTTATTAACATTCAGCACGTTAAAGAACCAAAAAAATACATCAGCTACGGCCGGAACAACCTAGGAACGCGGGGTTTATTCCTATCCTAAAAAGTTTAGACCAAAAGCACAAGCGTTCCAGTTGTGGAGGCAGTAGCGAGGCCTGCCCGGCCTGAGGGCATTAAAAAAAATAGGGCTGCCTCGACTTTTGAGACAGCCCCTTAAGGAGGGGTCATTAGACTAAATCCTCATCAATCTGAAAGCTTTCAACGTTTTTCCCGCACCGATTACCAGGTTCAGGCGGTTCCTGTCTTCAAGAGTGCCGATATCGAATGGGGTAGTGCCTGTAACACCTGATTCGATCTCCACATAGCCATGCCGATCAAACAGAAACACTTCGTTGGTGGTAGGAGAGATAATCCCGATGAAGGTTTTTCCGTGAAGCGTTTTCACCAGGTTGGGCGACGAAACGTCGTGCCTGAAGGAGTAAAAATAAATCAGTTTGAAGAAACGGTTGTAGTAATACAGGGTGTTGTTATCGAAAAAGATGAACTCAGGAGTGCCGTCGTCCACAATATCCTCATAGAGGAAATAATGGCCATCGGAAAAGTTGTTGAATGTGACCCTGTTTACAGTACCATCCGCTCTGAGGTAGATCACATTTCCATCCGGGTCAGTTGTCAGCCAGGGAGCCTTTGAGTTGGTCCTGTTGAAATAAAAAGTGGAATGCGGGGAGTTGGAAAAACCCTTCTCAGGCTTCACCTTCTGCACCCCAAACTCATCAGTAATCAGCACCCACCCCCCCCTCATCGTAACAAACAACGTTAACGACGCTCCCGTGTCATTGCGAGGAGCATCGCTCCGAAGCAACCCCGTGTCATTGCGAGGAGCATCGCGACGAAGCAACCTCGTACTGTCATCGGACGGAGTAGAGCTCCGTAGCCCCAAAACCTTCACCGGCAATACCACCTCCTCCTCAACCACGGGTGAAGTCCATCCCTCGGTTAACTGACCAAGCAGGTTGAAACTGTAAATCTTGTTGTTCCTGAAAGCGATTACCACCTGGAACTCTTCAGGTGTGCCGGAAGTGACGGGATTCGATGGCGTCACGAGTGATAAGCCGTTTGAAGCGCGCACGGGGAACTTCATAGGGAAACGATCGGCAAGTTTGCCGTCACTTCGTATCAGGCAGAGATGGTTCTCTGTGTTGAAGAGGTAAAACAATGAGTCGTTTCCCGTTAGCATGATCTCGTGGAAACTCCCCAGCACGTTGCCGTAGAGCTTTTGCTTCCATAGCACGTTCCCATCTTTTCCAATTTTGTACAGGGTATTCATGGTGTCGGTCACAAGAACGGCAAAAGAATCACCTGTGCCGGCTCTGATGATCTGAGGCGTCCCCGAAATCAGGGTATCGAGACTCGTCTGCCATACAAGTGGTCCTTTTTCATTGGTACTGGGATTGAAATGGATCTGTACGTTGGTATAAAACATCCCCTCTTCAGCAGATAGCTGCATCGTGACCGACTGAAATTTCTTCAGTGAATCGAGTATGGGTGTGAAGAGTGGGAGATACTCCCTGGTCAGTATCTCCGGAAGATCGTTGAGAAACCGCCTGGAGTTACAGTAAAAGGATACGTTGGCATGATCGGAGATATTGTCGGTGATCATCTGGTACTGGGGTGTCTCCTGCAGCCAGTCGCCGGTAAGGGTATGGTCAATGAATTGTTTCAGCACTTCGGGATCATGCGCGACGCAAATGAATTCACCAACGATTGTAAACCATGAGAGATCTCTTGCATCAAATAACGGGGTCAACCAAAGGTTTAAAGCCTCCGAAAGCCCGGTTCTGTAAATCGTCACTCCTTCATATTGTGTGGAATCTGTTTTTTTCCCGGAGAGCAGGGAGAGTGCAAGCAAGCTTTTTCGTGCCGAAACAGGATCTGTGACCTCGAGGATCGTAACGGGAGAGATAGCCTCATCCCTTGGTGATGGCTGGATCCAGCACCTGCCTTTCTGCGTAGCTGTCCAGGAATCAAGAAAACTGCGGATATTGGTGTCGTACCGGGAGTTTAGTTCCCCGAAAAGATCTATATCGTCGGTCGAAAAGTTGGCGCGTTGAAGACGTTTTTGCCATCGTTCGAAATGGTCAGGATAATCCGTCAGAGCATAGATGAGGTAAGCCTGGGTGCTGGAAGGCAGAATACGCGCCATTGTCAGGGGGAGTGGCGATTGGTAATTCATCAGAGCAAGGGCTTGCATGGCACTGTCGGAAGCAATCGTGTATCCGTTGAACAATAGTTCATCTTTCTTGAGAAAGAGATCCAGTCCACTCCAGTCCGCATACTGGGCGAATTTCACCAACCCTTTGTTGTAATTTTCATTGACACCTTTCCATAATGCGAGGGAGAGATAGGGAAAATTGACATAGAGATTAGCATCAACCTTCTTGCCTGTTGTAGAGGCTACCGTACTGAACCCTTTCATAACTGAAACAGGGGTATTGAGTGATAACTTGTCTATTGCCCTCTTCACCAGGGCATCGGTGAAGCTGATGATACAAACTCCGTCCAACACGGAAGCATAGAGTACATTGAGCCTGTTTTCGAAATGGATCCGGTAGATCTGCGTCTGGCAGTAAGGACTGTGCAAAACAGTAACCTTTCCCGGATAATGCTCTCCCACGAAGTCAGTGAGGATTTTCCCATCCAAAAATACCGGGACCGGAATCAGGAAGAGGAGGTCAAACAAGTTTCGGCTATGGACTGAGAGGGTGATAGTGAGAGGAGAGTCTTTCAGGATTTTCCGGATCTCCGGGGCTCCCCGCGACATTGAATCTATCAGCAAAAGCTGCTCCTGTATTGGTTTCACACCATGGTATTTCAGGAGCTCCTTCCAGATGAGGTTGTTTCTGGTCAGCTCACCCAGCAGTCCCAGGGGGTGGTTAACCTGGATGATGAGGGCTGTACGGTCGGGGATCGCCTGTACAGGATCTTTGGCAGGTCGGTCCAGCGAAACATACACGATGTATCCAAGGTAGGGGATGCCCGCAGTAAACAGTACGATGATTGCAATCTGAAGTATACGCCTGGTGAATCTCATCCTGGTGGTTGAAGAAAGAATGGTTGACCAAAGGTACTAAAATAACAGTTTCATCTGTTTCTCCAGCCGAAAGCTCCTTCTGTGATGCGGAGTGATGCCGTTGACTGAGATTGCCTCCTGGTGGACCGGTGTCGGGTAGCCTTTATTCTCTTTCCAGCGATAGAGTGGGTATTCTTCGTGCAGTTGTTCCATGAAGTCGTCGCGGTATGTCTTGGCGAGAATTGAGGCTGCTGCTATGGAAAGGAATTTTCCGTCTCCTTTCACAATGCAGTGAAAAGGTATATCCAGTGATGTGCGGAAGCGGTTTCCATCAATTAAAAGAAGCTCAGGCTTCAGTGCAAGCTGCCTCACTGCCTGCTCCATTCCCAGGAATGAGGCATTGAGGATGTTGATTTCATCAATGGTTTGAGCCTCCACACGACTCACCGCAAACGAGATGGCATCGCGCTCTACGTCGGTGCGCATCCGGTTGCGTTGGGCTCGGGTAAGCTGTTTGGAATCATTGAGCAAGAGGTGTTTGTATCCTTTTGGCAGAATAACAGCTGCGGCAAACAGTGGACCGGCAAGAGATCCTCTTCCTGCCTCATCACAACCAGCCTCTGTCCGGTTATCGGTAAACTGGCTTTTCAGCATCTCAGCGCAAAAATAAAATGGGGCCAAGTGAAGTGTTCACAAATAGAGCCAGGATCAACAGCCACAGCAGGAGTTCAAACCAAAATGGCTTCCGGAGATTCATGTAAAAGCTGGTGACAAAAACAGCCAGGGGCACACTAAGCAAGCCGGGGTGATACAGGTAGATGGAGTTGGCATAGAGAATGGTCAGCAGGATCCAGAATAACATCCATAGCAGCACAATGCTCTTCTTTGTAAGCTCGACCGTCTTTTCTCCGATGTGTCGGAACAAATCCCACACTCCTAAAAGTAAGAAGAGCCCCAAAAGACAAAACATGAACCAGTCGTTCCATGCCACATCCGGAATGACAGGATAAATCTGATCAAAATAATTGGAATAGAGAGACATAAGGCCATGCAGTCGATCGGTCAGAAAGTAAAGCACAACCAGATATAGAAAGGGTGTTGCAAGTCCGATCAGTGAACTCACCCACTCCCGCCATTTCAGGGAACGGTATATCAGGAAGAAGACCAGCAGGAATCCGTAAAACAGCAACGAGGGAAGGTAGAAGAAAGAGGAAAGGGCAACAAAGAACCCCGCAGTGTATACGAGCTCAATCGGTTCGGATTGGTTATAGGCTGCAAGAAGAACCTGCAGGATGAAAATGAGAAAAAATGTGGTGATGTTTACCGGGGTAAGTGTCAGGTATGAAGGAAGGAGGCTGAGGAATAGCAAGAAAAGGAGGGCCGCCAGGGAGGTGTTGTGTGGAACCATGTCATGCTTCACAACTATGAAGTTGAGCCATACTGCCTGAAAAATTACCAGGATAAATCCGATCACCATGGCCAGATAAGGAAACCCCGAGAGCCAGTCGTAAAGCAGCCCATAGAGAGGTACAGCTCCTTCAGGAGCGGGCATAAGGGGAGGATGGATTGCCCCCAGGCCCCATAACAGCAGTCCCATCACTCCAATAGTGACAAACTGCCCCGGAAAACCCGATCTGAAATACCGAACCACTTCGATTAACGATTAACGATTAATGATTTACGAATTCAAGTACGAAGTTAGAGCTATGAACTTCATATTATCCCTTCATCCCCTTGACCCTTTAACTCACCAGTTCACTAGTTCACTAGTTCACCAGCTCACCAGCTATAAATCAAACCCCAGATCTGTCCTGTAATACTTCCCTTCAAACTTGATCTTTGCAGCATTCTCATACGACTGCTCCAGTGCTTCGGCCATGGTCTCCCCGAAAGAGGTCACAGCCAGCACCCTGCCACCATTAGTGACAATCCGGCCATCCACGGTTTTGGTACCCGCATGAAATACGATGCTTCCGCTTACCTCATCAAGACCGGTGATCTCTCTCCCCTTTTCGTATGAACCGGGATATCCTTCCGATACCAGCATCACGCTGGCGGTATACCGTGAATCCAGTTCCATCCCAACCTGGTTGACAGTACCGTCGGCTACTGCCTGGCACAATTCCACGAAATCGGCCTGGATGCGAGGAAGTACCGATTCGGTTTCGGGATCTCCCAACCGGCAGTTGTATTCGATTACATATGGGACTCCCTGAACGTTCATCAACCCGAAAAAGATAAATCCCTTGTATGAGATCCCTTCCATCTTCAATCCCTCAAGTGTAGGACGGATCACCTGCCTCTCCACCTGCTCCAGGAAATTCCCCCTGGCAAACGGAACAGGTGAAATGGAGCCCATGCCCCCGGTATTGGGGCCGGTATCGCCACTGCCAATCTTCTTATAATCTTTGGCTTCAGGAAAGATCCTGTAGTTAACGCCATCTGTGATCACAAAGGCCGAGAGCTCTATTCCCTGCAGAAACTCTTCAATTACAACCTTGCTGGAAGCCTCACCGAATTTGGCATCGGAAAGCATCGCTGTGAGCTCTGCGGTTGCCTCTTCCAGCGTGGGACAGATCACAACCCCTTTGCCTGCTGCCAGTCCGTCGGCTTTTAGTACGTAAGGAGGTTCCAACCTCTTCAGGAAAGCGATCCCATCGGTAAGCGTTTCAATTGTATAGGTTCCGTAAGCAGCTGTTGGGATCCCGTGCCGTTGGAGAAAGGCTTTTGCGAAATCTTTACTGCCTTCAAGCATGGCTGCCTGGCGGGTTGGGCCTATCACTGGGATGTTACGGAGTTCGTCATCAGCAAGAAAGAAGTCGTGGATTCCGTTTACCAACGGGTCTTCCGGCCCCACGATCACCATTCCGATACGATGGAGGATACAGGCCTCCCTGATTGCCGGAAAATCGTTAACTGCAACAGGGATGTTGGTGCCGGTGGTAGCTGTGCCCGCGTTCCCCGGAGCTATGAAAAGTGAGGTCAAACGGGGACTCTGCGCCAGCTTCCAGGCAATGGTATGCTCGCGTCCTCCCGAACCTAAGAGGAGTATATTCATGCTTCTAATTGGTTTTCAATGCTTTTTCGATGGATTCCCAAAGAAGGTCAGCCGTCTTCTGCCAGGTGAAGAGGTTTTCACGGTTGTGGCCTCGTTGGACCAACTCCTCACGCATGGTCTTGTACTGGTAGATTTTGTACATTGCCATGGCGATCGTTTCCGGATCGAAGGGGTCGATCAGCAGGGCGCCGTCTCCGGCTACCTCCGGCATGGAGGTGACGTTGGAGGTGATTACCGGTGTGCCGCAGCGGAATGCTTCAACGATAGGTATGCCGAATCCCTCGAAATAGGATACGTAGGTAAGCGCTGTAGCTGAAGCCAGTACGTATTTCAAATGTTCAATGTTGAGGCGTCCGGTAAAGATCACATCCCTGGAGTAGATCATTCGCTGGTAGGCCGAGTCGATATCTGGAGTCCACCACTTACGGGCTCCTACAATCAACAGTTGAACATCCGAAGGATTTGTTTTTTTGAACAGGTCGAACGCCCGAAAGAGGTTGGCAAGATTCTTCCTGGGGTGGAGAGATCCGATGAAGAGAAAATAGGGTTTCCCTTCGGAATAGAACTGGCGGGTCATCACCTTCTCTTCTTCGGAAAGTGGCTTGAAAATTTCGTTGGCTCCATCGTAAACAATGTCTATCTTTTCGGCAGGCACATGATACTGATCTACGATATCCTGCCTCGAATATTCTGACACCGTTGCTATACGAACCGCCTTTTGGGCGTACTTTGGATAATAGTGACGGTAATATTTCCTGGTGAGGAGGGGAAGATCCTCCGGATAGTGCTCGAAATTAAGGTCGTGGATCACATTCATCGATTTGCCCTTGTAGCGCAGGGAAAGCAACCCTTCGGGTGAGAGGAAGATGTCGGGTTTCAACCGGTTGAGGAGGGAGGGAAGGCTGTACTCAAACCAGGCATAATAGAGAAAAGGATGACGGGCCGGAGGGAACAGGACAAAAGGTGTGATGTTGTCGGAGAAGATAAAATCCTCTGGAAAATTCCGGTCAAAAATGAAGTAAAAATGGTGTTCAGGATGTTGGGAGGTCATCCGCTTCAGCGATTCAAACGTAAACCAGCCGATCCCTTCGAGTTTGTCTTTTAGCAGCAGACGGGTGTTGACCGCTATATTCATTCAGTGCCTGTGTTTCTTGGTCCGGATTATTTATAACTTTGTAGCAAATATCACACTATTTTTTTGAAATAGAAACCGATTTCTCAATCTTTTCGGCAATTTTCTACCAATCCATGCAACGTAAATTTCTGACAAATCTGGGACTGCTTCTCTTTTTGAACCTTCTTATTAAGCCGTTCTGGATTTTTGGCATCGACCGAACAGTTCAGAATACAGTGGGAGTGGAGGAATTTGGCTTCTATTTTGTGATTTTCAACTTCTCCTTTCTCTTTAATATCCTTCTCGACCTGGGGATCACGAATTTCAATAACCGCAATATTGCTCAGCATAACCACCTGTTGAACAAGCACTTCTCAGGAATTCTCGTACTTAAACTTCTGCTTGGGGTTATTTATCTCCTGATCACCTTCCTGGTAGCTGTACTTATTATGGGTTACTCAAGCGATCAGCTTTATTTGTTGGTGCTCCTTGGCTTCAATCAGTTTCTCATCTCATTCATCCTCTACCTCCGGTCCAACATTTCAGGACTGTTGCTCTTCAAGACTGATAGCCTGCTTTCGGTACTGGACCGTTTCCTGATGATATTCTTCTGCGGCCTCTTGCTTTGGGGAGGCATCACCTCGGTCCCCTTTCGTATAGAATGGTTCGTATATAGCCAAACCGCAGCTTATTTAGCTACTGCTGCTGTTGCCCTTGCAATCGTTATTCGTAAATCGAAATTCCGTAAATTGAACTGGCATTGGCCTTTCTTCCTGATGATAGTCAAGAAGAGCATGCCTTTTGCCCTGATGGTCCTGTTGATGACTTTTTACAACCGACTTGATCCTGTTATGCTTGGAGGTATTCTTGGCAAATCGGTAGGGAACGAACAGGCAGGGATTTATGCTCACGGCTTCCGGCTCCTGGATGCCGCTTCGATGATCTCATTCCTTTTCGCGGTATTGCTGATCCCGATCTTCTCCAGGATGGTTAAACAGAAGGAGCCAGTGGAACAGATGCTGAAGCTCTCCTACACACTTATTATCACAGTAGCTATCATTGTGGCTGTCATCTCCTTTTTCTACAGTACAGAAATGATGACATTACTCTATGATGCTGATATTGGTCAGTCGGCTCCTGTATTCCAACTCCTGATCTTGGGATTTGTTGCCATCTCCACTATTCACATTTTCGGTACACTTCTCACAGCTAACGGAAACCTGAAGGAGCTCAACATCATTGCAGCCATAAGCCTGATAATCAATGTGGTAATTAATCTTATATTGATCCCTCGGATGCTGGCTTATGGAAGTGCTGTCTCCAGCCTTTCAACACAACTCTTCGCTGCAATTGCCCAGGTGATCGTAGTCCAGCGAATTTTCAAATTCAGGATTAACTACCGTTTCCTTGTCACCTTATTCTCATTCACATGCGGAGTGATCCTGCTTACCTGGCTTTCACGCCAGATTACCATCACCATCCCGGGGCTGCCTGTTCATCTGGCATGGCTCTCCAACTTCACACTGTCGCTCATTATCTCAATTTTCCTGGCCGTAATCCTGCGACTCCTTCATTTCCGGTCCCTTATCAGCATCCTCCGCAGAGACAGTTAATTGCAGGCTTTATTAAACTACCTGTGCTTGTCCGTTTCTTAAAAATCTATACCTTTGACGAAATTTTGATCGTTTTGCTATGATCCATGAAATAAAAAGAGGGGAAGATTTCGATTCTTCCAACATCGTAATCTTCCTTTACAAATGGCGAAAACCCTTGTTCATCGTTATGATAGTGGCGCTGGTTGGCGCCTGGTTTTTCTCCCTGCCCTGGTTTATTACACCAAAGTTCAAATCGACTGTCATCATGTTCCCTGCGAGTACCAATTCGGTCTCTAAAGCACTGCTGACCGAGCACAACCAGAAAGGTGAAGACCTGATGTCGTTCGGCGAAGATGAACAGGCCGAACAGCTAATGCAGATACTGAACTCCAACAAGATCCGAGACCGGGTAATCATGAAATTCAACCTCATGGAGCATTATGGAATAGACTCTTCTGCTAAATACAAATATTCATTGCTGTTTGATGAGTACGAGCGGAATATCAGTTTCCGCCGAACACCATTTATGGCTGTCCAGATCACGGTATATGATACCGATCCTCAGCTGGCTGCCGACATTGCCAACAACATCGCCTCTCTCCTCGACTCAACGAAGAATGACATGCAGCGTCTCCGTGCCATTCAGGGATTGGCAATTGTGGAGCAGGAATATAAAAACCTGCAAAGCGAAGTTTATACAATCGTCGACTCCCTGGTTATGCTGGGTAAACTTGGGGTGAACGATGTTGAGTACCAGTCGCAGGTTATGAATCAGCAGATGGCAATCGCTATCATGAACGGTAATACCGAAGCTCAGAAAGCTCTCCAGAAACGCCTGGATGTCCTTGGGAAGTATGGAGGCATCTACATGTCGCTGAAAAATGCACTTGAGTTCAAGACCGAACAGCTTACCCTCCTCCAATCAAGATTCAAGGAGGCCAAAGTAGATGCCCAGGAGAATATCCCGCAAAAATTTATTGTAAGCGATGCCTACAAATCCGAGAAAAAATCCTATCCAATCCGATGGCTGATTATGCTTGTCTCAACAATCTCGGCCCTGTTTCTCACCATCATCGTGATCATGGTAATAGAGAAAATCTCGTTAGCCAATGCACAGAAAAAATTTCAGTTAGGGCAATCTTAACGAAACCAGGAAGTTAATTAAAAAACAAACGTATATGGAACCCTTTTTCAATAGCAAAACCATCGTTGATATCCTGTTCCGGTGGAAGATCCACCTGGCAGTCATCGTAGTCCTTGCTCTCGTTATTTCGGTTATCCTCTCAGGCCCCATGGTGATTACTCCACTTTATAAATCCTATGCAGTGGTTTATCCTTCCAACGTAGCGCCATATTCGGATGAGAATGAGACTGAACAGATGATTGAAATCCTTAATTCCGGGGATATCCGGGATAGCGTGATCGCAAAATTTAACCTTGCTGCCCATTGGAAGATCGACTCTAATTATACCCATTTTCTCAGCACTCTCTACTGGATTTATATCCAGCGTGTGAAAATCAGTAAAACTCCTTACGAGGCTGTGAATATCGGAGTCCTTGATCCTGATCCGCGGATGGCCAGTGATATGGTTAACGCCATCCTTGAATTCTACAACATGAAAGTAAGGAAAATGCACAAGGATAAATTTTATGAGGTTGTAATCAATTACGAGATTGTTGTCAATGAAAAGAAGCGGAAGATCGACTCACTGCGGCAACGAGCCGAAGAGTTGGGGACAAAATTCGGACTGATGGACTACCAGGCACAAACCCGTGAGGTGATGCGTGCCCTGCTGGGTACCGGAAACCAGACAGGGCGCTACAGTGAAGCGGTTAAATACAAAAAAAATATAGAAGAAAAAGGACCGGAAATGATGCTCATCCAGGAGATGATGTCTGCAGAAACGGAAGAGTTTGCGGTCTTCAAACTTGACTATGACAGGGCGCTGCTCGATTATAATCGTGAATACACCCACATGAACATCCTTACCAAACCCTTTGTCTCCGACAAGAAAAGCTACCCCATCAGGTGGCTTATCGTTGTGGTTTCTGTATTGGCGGTGTTCTCTATTGCCCTCATCGTTATAGGTTTGATCGAACGGACCAGATTCTCGAAACAGTTTCCAGATCAGCATGCATAGCCTCTTAACAGGAACGGGTATCTCTGGCTTTCTGGAGAAGTATAAGGTGGTGGGGGTGTACCTCATCAGTGTTGCCTATATTTTCCTGAATGCCTATATGGTTTACAAGGATTTCTACTATTCCCTGGCCATTCCTGTACTGTTGGTGCTCCTCTATTTTTACTTCACCCGTCTCGACTGGATCATATTGCTGATCGCATTTACAACCCCGATCGCGGTAAACATGGTGCAGTATGAGCTGGGAGCCGGGATCTCGATCCCTACCGAACCACTGCTCTTTGGTGTGTTGCTGATCTTCATCCTGAAGCTATTCTATAAAAACGATTTCGACCGGAAGATTTGGACCCATCCGGTTAGCATCGTTGTTCTCATCTCCCTGATATGGATTTTCATCACCAGCCTTACAAGTCAGATCCCGCTGGTATCGTTCAAATACTTGCTGGCCCGACTTTGGTTTGTAATTCCTTTCTATTTCCTGGGAATCCTCCTGTTCCGGAAAACTCGTAACATTCGCCTCTTCATCTGGCTGTATGCTGTTCCGCTGATGGGAGTGATCATGTATACTGTTATTATTCACTCTACCTATGGTTTTGAAGAGGAGGCCGGTCACTGGGTGATGGAACCATTCTACAATGACCATACAGCCTATGGTGCTATCCTGGCCCTTTTTCTTCCGGTATTTGTCGGCTTCACCTTCAGCAAGGTCTACAGCCCAGGCACCCGTTTTTTCTCCCTGATCTTCATGGTGATCCTGGTTGTGGCTATCTATCTCTCTTACTGCAGGGCTGCCTGGATCAGTATTGTAGCAACCTTAATGGTCTATTTTGTGATCCTCTTTAAAATAAAATTCAAGTGGATAGCTGTGATTACAGGTGGTCTTCTCATCTTCTTCTTCATGTTTCAGCAACAGATCTGGGATGTGATGGAACGAAACAAACAGGGAACCTCGGGCGACTTCACTGAGCATGTTCAGTCAATGTCAAATATCTCCACTGATGACTCCAACCTTGAACGGATTAACCGATGGCAATCGGCTTTTCGAATGTTCAGGGAGCGACCTGTATTTGGTTTTGGACCAGGTACCTACCAGTTTGAGTACGCACCTTTTCAGCTTTCCAAAGAGAAGACACTGATCAGTACCAATGCAGGCGACCGGGGGAATGCCCACAGCGAGTTCATAGGCCCTCTTTCCGAAGAGGGATTGCCGGGGATGTTGATCATGCTCACCCTGGTAATCATGATCATTGTCTATGGACTCAAAGTCCATAAACAGGCGAAAACACGCGAAACACGCCTTATCAGCCTCACTGTTCTTCTGGGTCTGATGACCTACTTCCTCCATGGAACCCTCAATAACTTCCTCGACACCGACAAAGCCTCTATCCCCATCTGGGCATTCATTGCAGTTCTCGTCGCCATAGACATGTACCAGAACAAGACAGACGACCAGCCCTCAGTTGGCAGTGGGCAGTGCACTACCCCTAAATCCCCTGAAGGGGACTTACTCCCCCTTTAGGGGGTTGGGGGGTAACTTTGTTCCCTCGATTTTTTCCTTTAACTTTGCACCCCTTAAAATGATCAAATACGATTAACTGAATTTATGGCAACAACTGCAGATATCCGAAACGGACTGGTGATCGACTTCAACAACGACCTTTTTTCTGTCGTAGAATTTCAGCATGTAAAACCTGGCAAAGGAGGCGCTTTTATCCGAACAAAACTGAAAAGTTTACGTTCTGGAAAGGTAATCTCCAACACCTTTAACTCTGGTGAAAAAATTGATGTTGCACGGGTAGAGCGCCGTCCTCATCAATACCTTTTCAAGGATGATACGGGCTATCATTTCATGCATACAGAAACATTTGAACAACTTCCAATTGCCGAAGAGCTGATCAACGCTGCACAATTCCTGAAAGAGGGACAGGAGGTGGAGATTGTTTTTCACGCCGACACTGAAACACCACTCAACTGCGACCTGCCAGCCTATGTAGAGCTGACTATTACCTACACGGAACCCGGGTTTCGGGGAAATACTGCAACAAATGCCTTTAAAGAGGCAACCATGGAGACCGGAGCTGTTGTAAAAGTCCCCCTGTTTATTGAAACCGGAGAAAAAATTCGCATCGATACAAGAACGGGAGAATACGGGGAACGGGTAAAAAGTTAATCGCTACCTCACTTTTTCCCTATTCGCTAATCCCTAATCCCTAATCCCTTCTCAGATGAAACTCCCCAATCCCATAACAGTCTCAGAACTTGCAGAATCTCTTTCTGCACATTTCATCGGAGATCCGGATCATCTCGTAACAGGCATCAACGAGATTCATATGGTCGTCAAAGGAGATTTGACGTTTGTGGACCATCCTAAATATTACGCAAAAGCCCTCTCTTCAGAAGCAACTACTATCCTGATCAACAAAGAGGTAGAATGTCCTGAAGGGAAAGCGTTGATCATCTCCGATCATCCTTTTGATGATTTTGTCTCCCTGGCTACACGGTTTCGTCCCTTTGAACCTGCACAAGCCATGCTGGGTTCAACCGCCACCATAGGCACGGGGACGGTGATCCAGCCAGGCGCTTTTATCGGAAATCACGTAACTGTCGGCAAGAACTGTCTGATACATGCCAATACAAGCATATACGATCATTCGGTGATAGGTGATCATGTGATCATCCACTCCGGTGCTGTGATTGGAGCTGATGCCTATTATTTTCAACGACGCCCTGAAGGATGGAAAAAACTGGAGTCGTGCGGCAGGGTTGTACTGGAAGATAACGTCGAGATCGGAGCTCTCACCTCCATTGACAGAGGCGTTACAGGAGATACGATCATCTCCTTCGGAAGCAAGATTGACAATCACGTACAGATCGGACATGACACCTTTATAGGAAAAAACTGCCTGATAGGTGCTCACTGCGCCATTGCCGGTGTTACCCGTATCGAAGATGATGTGATCCTGTGGGCCCGTGTCTCGGTCAACAAAGACCTGGTGATCGGCAAAGGAGCCATCGTGTTTGCCATGTCAGGAATAGACAAATCCCTGCCCGGAGGCAAGACCTACTGGGGAGTGCCCGCCGAAGAGGCCCGGAAGAAGTGGAAGGATATGGCAAAGATCAAACGACTGATCAGGGAAGAATAATCAGGTTCAAGGTTCAAATTTTTGTTGTTCATAAATCCGATTTATCAACATTTTAGTTTCCAAATCTATTTTTTATATTCTAATTTATTATTCAAGTCAGATTAGAGGTTTAAGGGTGAGATTCCTTTTTATCTACTCTACTTTATAGAATTTACTTTTTCCTGATGAGAACAACTCCTGCTGCAATCATCCATCCAATCCCGAAAGGGATAATGAAAAATTCAAGATCAACTACACCTGTTAGCATACCAATAACTACAAGAAGTCCAGCAATACCTGCTAAATAACCCCAGACAGCAAGCCATCCGGGAACCCAATCAGTTCTTCCGCCAATGGAAAGAAATAATGGGGATGTACCAATAATCAGTACGGTTGCCAAACCATCTAATCGTACTCCTATCCATCCGATATTATTTGCGCTGTCGACAGCAGGTGGATGAATGGCAAGTGAAAGCATTATTATAAAAGATACAATAGCGATAGGTACTGCGCTACGTATAAATACCAAAGTTAATTGTGCCATTCGAGGGTTTGAACTGCAAAAGCCCGACATTAATGATACAGCAGTGCCCAAAAGCAGCACACCTAGTATCCAAAAAATGGTATTGGCAACCAACAATTGTTTCACAGGTTCTAACTGAGCCAGGTGGCTTTCCATTTGATTGTTGGCAAGAGCTTGCCAAAGGTCTGTCGCCGATGCTCCCCAAAGAGCCGCACCAGCAAGCATTGATACAGCTCCTGCAATGGATACATAGCCTGCAAAAACCAGTGTTTTCTTTTTGTTTGATATCTCTTCCATTCCTTTTGTTTTTAGATTGTGTAAAACTATAAGGAATAGCACAAAAAAAATTGTATAAATGTTCCATACCGTAAAATGGCTGTTACCCGATTATCTGTCCTGGAAATAAAGTCATTTGTTTTCGATATTCTCCAGGTGTCATGTCTGCGTACTCCTGAAAAGTATGAATGAAATGAGATTGGTCGTAATAACCTTTGTCAAGACCTACATCAATGAGTTTTACATTTCTATTGTGAAGCGCTTCAACGCTTTGGATAAACTGCAACAGCTTTTGATACGAGTGAGCTGACATGCCGAACCAGTCATTGAAAAGTCGGAAGGTTTGGGTTCTGGAGTATCCCAATAGGTTTTCAATGGTTTTAGAAGAACCATTCTGCTTTTGGGCAAGATGTTTATTTATCGCCAAATCAAGATTGATGGCATTATGCAAGTCGGCTGTTTCATTAATTTTTTTAAGTAAGAAATTTTCAAACCATTGTACCTTTTCCGAAAAACTGTTTATAGAATGTAGTTTATCTACCATTATGTAGATTGTGTCAAGAACAACATCTCCTTCAACAAAATAATCTTTGATATTGCAAAGCGGCATACCAAAAAGTGCTTTCACTGCAACTGGTTTCATCTGTATGCCGAATGTGTGAAACTTGTCAAAGGTCATTTTCAGTGGCTTGGTATGTAATCCCGAAAGAAAACAGGAATAGTTTTTAACCGGATTTTCATGGGTAAGAATCTTTTTTGCAGTTACGTCTACATTACGATACAAAGGAAAAATTAGCTCCACTTTACCGGAAGGCAATACGGTATAATTACCCTGAGCTGGCACTTCTTGTTCCCATATCAGGTCAACTAAGCCTGTAAGTTTGGTCGGTATGTAAGAGTTGAATTTCATCTGTCAATTGGTCTTTCGTCAGTTACAAGAAATTCTCCGCACATTGCACTTGTAAGCCCTTTCATCTCATTATCAGCATATTTGTTTATGGGATCTTCATCGTTCACAACAGCATTGGTGATATCTTCAACATCTTTACCCTGGTCTTTCTGTGCAAAACTGGTGCTTGAAATAATGATAAAAAGGAAAAGAAAAAGATTCTGAAATAATTTTTTCATTGTTAGATTTTTATTTAAAGAATTTTGCATTTCTATTAGCATGAACGCTAACGGCCGGCTTTCAATCCTTTTTATATTTTTCCACCAATCCATAATTTGTACTTCGTCCTCCAGCTGATTCTTTTTGGAGTATATCTTTCCCAATTAAATCGTTAATATCCCGAATAGCTGTGTCTTTTGAGCACTTAGTAATTTTTGCCCATTTCATTGAAGTTAGCTTACCATCAAATCCATCTAACAACTTATTAATTAACTTTTTCTGTCTTTCGTTAATAATTGTTTTTGAATGTTTATTCCAAAAATTAGCCTTAAATAAAACTCTTGTCAAGATTTTATCAGTTGATTTCAAGGTATTTATCAGACATTTTAAAAACCATTTAATCCATTCCGTGATGTCAAGGTCTCCTTTTTGTGCTTTTTCAAGTATTTCATAGTATTGTTTTCTTTCGATTCTGATCTGAGCCGACATACTATAAAATCTTTGATTACTTCCGTCTGATTGGGCTAATAACATATCTGTTAATGCTCTTGTTATTCTCCCATTTCCATCTTGAAAAGGATGTATTGTAACAAACCAAAGATGAGCAACTGCAGCTTTGATGACCAAATCAGTTTTATCATTTTTGTTAAACCATTTCAAGAAACTGGTCAGTTCTTTTTTTATCAACTTTGCATCAGGAGCTTGAAAATGAATTTTTTCTCGTCCCTCGGCGCCAGATACAACTTGCATTGGCCCAGTTTTATCTTTACGCCAGTCTGCGACAGTTATTTTGAATATTCCACTTCTACCCATTGGAAACAAAGCAGCGTGCCAGTCAAAAAGTCTGTTTGCCGTCAACGGTTTGTAACAATTTTTGGTTGCATCAATCATCATTTCGACCATTCCGTCAACATTTCTGTCAGACACAACTGAACCTGCGAATTCCATTCCTAATCGCTGTGCTATTGAAGAACGAACTTGCTCAGGATTCAAAATATCACCTTCTATTTCAGCTGATTTTAAGACGTCTAATGTCAAAGTATCCAGTACTGCTTCGTTTCTTAAATCAAAGCCAAGTGATTCCATTCTGCCAAATAAGCGTCCCTGCAAATTTCTTGCTTCGCTTAATAGGTTGACAAGCTCATCATTTAACCAGGTAAAATTTGGCCAATTTTCCTTTTGATGTATATAATCGTTCATTCGTCTTAGGATTTGCAACGAAAGTACATACTATTTCCCGCATTTAAAAGTTAAACGTTGCATATTATGCATTAATTGAGTGCTTATTCGTTGCATCCTGTTCTTTTAAGCCTAGTTTGTAACGTCCCGCACCCGACGTGGCGGTTTTTATTGTTATTCTGTTGATATTCGTTTCTTCATCATTCACAATCTTAATTACATAAGCGATATCAAATGTTGGGGTTGAGCGCTCATAATTATAAATAAATACTCCACCGATAACTCTAAAATCTGTAATTGAGCTTTCGTCCTGTGTATTTGAACAAGAGGTATAAAATGTAAGAGTCATTGATATGAATACACCAAAATAGGGTTGAAACTTATTCATCTCGTTTACATCTTTTTAATCCACATCACACATAGCGGCTTATTATGCGGTGTGGTTTATTCAAGATCAAACATTACCGTAAGATTATTTTTTACTTTGTTGATTTGATCCATCGGGAGACTCCCAACTTTTCTAACCAACCTTTTATTGTCAATCGCTCTTACCTGATCAATCATTATATCGCAACTCTCTTCTAATCCACAGGTACCATTCTTTAAATGCACCCGTAAAATTTCGCTCTCCTTGCGAACATTAATTGTGATAGGACAAATGATTGAAGATGGATGATGTTTATTTAAAAGGTCTGTTTGAACGATAACCACAGGTCTGACTTTTCCTGGTTCTGTCCCGATAGTGGGATTCAAGTCTGCAATCCAAATTTGAAACTGTTTAGCTTTCATAATCAATCACTTCAAATTCATGGAGAACCTTCAATGAATCCTCTCTAACAAGTTTTGATTCTTTCTCAAGTTTGGAAGCCAAGAGTTTTCTTTTTTGGATCTTATTGTAGTAATCCAACGCTTCATTTATGTACCTGTTCCTAGATTTTTTTATATGACTGATAACATTTTCCGTTTCGGAAAAGACCGAATCATCTAATTTTAATGATAGTGTTTTCATGTTTACCATTTTTTATACCACAAAGGTATATACTTTTATGGAATACTCCAAATATTTTTTAACCATACCGCATAGCGTCCCGCTGCTATGCCTTGTGCGTTGGGTTTAAGATTATGTGAACAATCCATTCTTTGTAGCATTGGGTATAGCGGCATGTGTGTGCCCTGCATGAGCATGTAGTGCACACCCGTCGTAGCCTCGATAAAAAGTTTAAATATACAAATTTAATTGAGGCGTATCTTGTCTGGTTTTTATCAAAAATACGCATCATCAGGTTATATATTATATTGATATACAGATTGTTATGAACTTTTTATTAACAATTTAGTTTTTAGAGGTGCCCTTAAAACAAACTTAAATATTTCGCAGATCATATCAAAATAGGTGTAATGTTTATTTTCATACATCCAACTTATCCATCGGATCTTCAATCTGCTTGAACCCTTTCGTCGTGATATGCGTATAAATCTCTGTCGTCTTGCTGCTTGCATGACCCATCAATGCCTGTATATACCGTAAATCAGTGCCATTCTCCAATAGGTGAGTACCAAAACAATGACGTAATGTGTGTATTGTGACCATTTTCCGGATGAGATTACTCAATGCCGAACTGTAGGCAAAGATCAAACGACTGATCAGGGAAGAATAATCAGGTTCAAGGTTCAAGGGTCGAAGTGACATACGAATAATTCGATTTTCGAATTAAACACTCCCCGAATTAATTCTAAACCCCCTAACGGCCCCCCCTCACCCTACCTCCCTACCTCCCTACCTCCCTGCATCACCAATTTTGGCAATGATGTGCAATGATGTGCAATGATGGCAATGATGTGCAATGATGTGCAATTACTTGTAGTCCTCAATCCTGATCTCCCTCTCACAAAATCCACTCTCCACCAGCTGCATGTTAGAGCAAACGATGATGGTGCGATCACGGGCATAGTCGTCGATCAGTTGTCCGTAAAATTCAATTCCTGCCTTGTCCAGGTTGGTAGTGGGCTCGTCGAGGAAGAGTAACGGGGTGTCGCTGAGAAGGGCACATACCAGCTTCACACGTTGCTTCATGCCTGAGGAATATTTGAGGATAGGCTTGGTTCTTGCCTGCGAAAAGGAGAGAAGGTCGATGATTTTAGATATTGTGAATCCGTCGACAAGAGGCTTGAATGAGAAGTGAAACTCCAGCATCTCCCGTAATGTGAAATCTTCAACCAACTCCTGGTAAGGGGCAACCAGGGAGAGGTAACGAAAAATCTCGGTGTCGGGAACCCTTTTTCCGTTCAGGTTATATTCAATAGTGCCGGTGGTATGGTGAATGTTGCCGGCAATAACCTGCAGGAGAGTCGATTTACCGGATCCGTTCCGGCCTGTGATCACGGTTTTTTCCCCGGACTCAAAACGGGTAGTCAGGCTTTTGAAGATCCACTCGGAATTGAATTTCTTGCCAATCCCGTTCAGGGTGATTGTCATGCCGGAGGAATTTTACTTATCGCGGTTGTTTTTCCCGAATCCCTTCATGATGCCGCGGCTGGAGTTGGCGATGAAGCTCAGGATTTCGTCCCGTTCAGGAGTAGCAGGAACATCGGCCTCTATAATTTCAACTGCCCTTGAAACATTGTACCCTCTCAGGTAAATGGTTCGGTAGATGTCCTGGATCTGGTTGATCTGCTCAGCAGTAAAACCGCGTCGGCGAAGTCCGATCGAGTTCACTCCTACATATGAAACAGGTTCGCGTGCCGCCTTGGTGAAGGGTGGTACATCTTTCCGTACGAGAGTGCCGCCGGAGATCATCGTATGGACTCCGATGTGTGAGAACTGGTGCACGGCTACCATTCCTCCGATGATTGCCCAGTCGTCAATCTCAATATGACCGGCCAGGTTTGTCGCATTTCCCAGCACCACATTATTTCCGATAATGCAGTCGTGTGCAATGTGGACATAGGCCATTAGCAGGGTATTATTTCCAATCACAGTTTCGTTACTGGCTTTGGTGCCACGGTTGACTGTAACATATTCACGGATTGTTACGTTGTCGCCTATCTTGACGATCGTCTCCTCCCCGGCAAATTTCAGGTCCTGAGGGACCGCGGAGATCACCGCACCGGGAAAAATTCTGCAGTTTTTGCCAATCCTGGCCCCTTCCATAATGGTAACATTGGATCCTATCCAGGTTCCCTCTTCGATTACAACATTTTTATCGATTGTTACAAAAGGTTCAATCACTACATTCGGAGCAAGTCTGGCCTGCGGGTGTACGTATGCTAAAGGTTGATTCATAAAAGGCTGTTATTTACGTTGGATCTGTGCCATCATCTCTGCTTCCATAACCACTTTCTGGCCCACATAAGCGATACCGCGCATGGATACCAGTCCGCGGCGGATTGGGGCAATGAGTTGGTTGTAGAAAATAACTGTGTCGCCGGGTACCACTTTATGTCTGAATTTGACACTGTCAATCTTAACGAAATAGGTCACATAATGTTGCGGATCATCTACTGAATTTAATGCCAGGATGCCACCGGTCTGAGCCATAGCCTCCACCAGGAGGACGCCGGGCATTACGGGTTCGTTAGGGAAGTGTCCTGCAAAGAAGGATTCGTTCATCGTTACATTCTTCAATCCTACTACATAGTCGTTACCCATCTCAATTATCCGGTCGATGAAAAGGAAGGGAGAACGGTGAGGAAGAAGCTTTTGAATCTGGTTGATATCGTAAAGGGGTGGCTTGTTCATATCAAACGTGTGTATCGCTTCCCCCTTGCGCGATTTCCGGATTTGTTTCTTGATCAGGCGGGCAAACTGGATGTTGGAAAGATGCCCGGGCCGGGTAGCAATGATGTGAGCTTTAATTGGCATCCCCACAAGGGCGAGGTCCCCTATTAAATCCAAAAGCTTGTGCCTGGCCGGTTCATTGGGATAAAGCAGCTCGAGGTTGTTGAGGATCCCTTCACGCAGAACCTCCACGCGTGGCTTTTTGAAGACCTTTGCAAGATAATCCAGTTCGTCCTGGGAGATAAGCCTGTCTACAAAAACGATGGCATTGTTCAGGTCGCCTCCCTTAATCAGGTTGTTGTTGAGGAGGTACTCCAGCTCATGCAGGAATACAAAAGTGCGGCAGGGCGCAATCTCAGTACGGAATTGGCGGATGTCGGTCAGGATAGCGTTCTGGGTAGTGAGGATCTTTGATTCATAGTCAATCATGACCGAGATCTTGAACTCTTTTGAAGGGATGGCAAGGATCTCTACTTTATTCTCAGGGTCGGTATATGACAGATTCGACTTCAGTTCGATGTACCTCTTAAGAGCCTTCTGTTCCACAATGCCGGCCTTCAGCAGCTTCTCCACGTAGATGATGGAACTTCCGTCGAGAATTGGAGTCTCAGATTGGTTGAGCTCCACCAGAACGTTGTCGATTTCGAGCCCGGCAAGCGCTGCAAGTATATGCTCTACAGTGTCGATACGCACCCCGTCCTGCTCCAGGCTTGTGCCGCGGGAGGTGTCAATAACGTTGTCAACATCGGCATCCACAAGGACTCCGGTGTTCAAATCGGTTCGCGCAAACTTATATCCGTAATTTTCAGGAGCTGGCTTGAACGTTACCGTCACTTTCTTTCCTGTATGCAGGCCTACACCATCAATGCTGAAGGAATGCTTGATGGTCTTCTGTTTTTCACTCATCTGGCATCAACTTTTTTACCTGTTTCTCTAATGAATTCAGTTTTCTGACGATATCATCCAGATTTCGCCAATGTACAAAGTTCTTTCGGGCTCGCAAAGAATCAATTGCAGGGGCTCCAAACATGATAGCTCCCTCCTGGGTAATGCTGTTCTCAACACCCGAGCGGGCACCAACCTTCACATTATCGGCTACTACTAAATGTCCTACAAAACCAACCTGGCCACCTACCATGACATTCTTTCCAATCTTCGTTGATCCCGATAATCCCGATTGGGCAGCAATAACTGTGTTTTCGCCGATCTCTACATTGTGGGCTACCTGGATAAGGTTGTCTAGTTTTACCCCGCGTCGCAAAATGGTCGATCCTATTGTAGCTCGGTCGATTGTTGTATTGGCTCCTACCTCAACATTGTCTTCCAGGATCACATTTCCAACCTGGGGTACCTTCCGGTAGTTCTTGTCGTCCTGAGGAGCAAAGCCAAAGCCATCGCTGCCGATCACAGCTCCTCCGTGAATGGTGCAGTCGTTCCCTATCATGCAGTCATGATAAATCCTTACACCCGGATAAAGAACTGTTCCGTTGCCAACCTGTACATTGTCGCCAACATAAACCTGTGGATAGATCTGAACCCCGTCACCAATTTTCACCCCGTCGCCGATATAGGCAAACTCCCCGATGTAGAGGTCGTTACCCAATGTTGCGGAGGTCGAAATAAAGGATTGGGAGGAGATCCCTGTTTTTTTAAGGGTCATGCTGGCATGGATCTCCAGTATTTTGGCAAATGCATCATAGGGATCATCAACACGGATAAGGGTTAGCCCTTCCGGAAGGGGTTTGTCCGGTGTAAATGTACTCTTCACAATTGCCAGAGAGGCGCCGGTCTTGTATATGTAATGCGTGTATGTGGGATTGGCCAGGAACGTGAGCGACCCGGAGGTCCCCTCCTCGATCTTCGACAGGGAGGAAACCTGTACCTCCGCATTCCCCTCGATAGTGCCTCCGAGCAGCTCGGCAATCTGTCGGGCAGAAAATTCCATTTAACTTGATTTAGAGGTTCTTACTTTATGAAAAAGTAGCGCAAGATACCAAATATTTCAACACAGGATCGATTTTTTTTGCAACGCAATGGCTACCTTTCCGTTAGCTCTTTGGGATAAGAGAGCAGGTATTTTTGTGTTCGTGTTGAAAGGATAGAAATGTTCAGTTGATCTGAAGCTTTTGACACGTCGAGCAGATCTCCTTCACGGGTTTGGATCTTAATCCGGTCGTGGTCCGGATTGTAGGCGTTGTTGGAAACAGCCTCTTCCGTTATTAAATAGCTTGTCTCCTCTTCTGAGATCCCAAAAGTACGGGCAGCCTTTTCTCTGATTTTATGAACATAAGCAGGATCGAAAGGCTTGCTTCTGAGTTCACTGCGAAATAGATGCCGGTTTACTAACCGGTGGCAGAGGAGAGATAAAACAGGGTCAGGATGTGTACTCCACACCTTCATAACCGAGAAGATATCAAAATCGTCAAGATGTGAGAAGACTTCCAGGCAATCTCCCTGGCATAGCCTCTCTTTTCCGTTAACAGGTTCCTCCAGGAAACGTTTCAAAGAGGGAGTTGCAAAGAGATCAACACCCTGCTCTCCCAGGATCTTGGAACGGCGAAGGATATTGGAAAGCATGAAATCGGCAGCCAGCACGGTCTTGTGGAGATAAACCTGCCAGTACATCAGCCTGCGGGCAAGAATGAACTTTTCTATGGAGTAGATTCCTTTCTCCTCCACCACCAGCTCATCGTCTGAAACTGTCAGCATGTTAATAATACGGTCGGTATTTATCACTCCTTCTGCTACCCCGGTAAAGAAACTGTCGCGTGCCAGGTAGTCGAGCCGATCCATATCGAGCTGACTGGAGACCAGCTGGTGTAAAAAGTGTTTTGGATAGGTGTCGGTGAAGATGCTGATGGCAATATCCAGCTTCCCGGAGAACTGACTGTTCAGTCGCTCCATAAAGAGCAGGGATATCTCTTCATGTGCGATGCCGGTTACGATCGACCGTTCCAATGTATGTGAATAGGGCCCGTGCCCGATGTCGTGCAGCAGGATCGCAAGCCAGGCACCCTGCTCCTCATCCGTGGTAATAACAACTCCCTTCTCGCGAAGAAGCTTGATCGCCTGCTTCATCAGGAAAAGGCATCCGAGGGCATGCTGAAAACGGGTATGAGTGGCAGATGGATAGACATAATCAGTCAGGCCAAGCTGCCGTATCCTCCGGAGACGCTGAAACCAGGGATGCTCCATCACATCGAACAGAAATTCGTCGGGGATGGTGATGAACCCGTAGATCGGATCGTTGATATTTTTCTTCTTGTTGATGATTTGAGATACCTTTGTTAAGAATACGTAAAATTACGGTTTGTGGACAATAAAAAACCGAATCAGGCATTCTTAGTCTAGACAAAAGTACGTAGAACCATGGAGAAGATAACAATTTTGTGGGTGGATGATGAAATTGATCTGCTGAAACCTCACCTCCTTTTCTTAAGCGAGAAGGGATATACTGTTCACACTGCCAATAACGGGCACGATGCACTGGAATTGCTTGATAAACATAATTTCGATATCATCTTCCTCGATGAACAGATGCCGGGAATGTCGGGCATCGAAACACTGGAGAAGATCAAAAACAGGACTACAAACCTCCCTGTGGTAATGATCACAAAGAGTGAAGAGGAGTCGATTATGGAGGAGGCAATCGGGAGCAATATCGCCGATTACCTTATCAAACCGGTCAACCCGAACCAGATCCTTCTCTCCCTGAAAAAGACTCTGGATAACAAGAAGATTATCAGTGAAAAGACCAGCTTTCAGTATCAGCAAGAGTTTCGCAACATTGGGATGGAGATCAGCAACCGTCTGGATTATACAGAGTGGACCGAGATCTATAAGAAAATCATTGGCTGGGAACTGAAGCTGGAACTGTCGCAGGACGAGGGGATGAATGAGGTTCTGCGTATGCAAAAGACAGAGGCTAATCAGGTCTTCAGTAAGTTTGTAGAGCGAAACTACATCGACTGGCTCCACGGTAAAAACGGGGAACGGCCCATCCAGTCGCACACCCTGATCAAGGATTGTATCTTTCCGCTCCTTCAGGATAACCGGCCTACTTTTGTAATCCTTATCGACAACCTGAGGTGGGACCAGTGGAAGATCCTGCAACCCGTTATTGAAGAGGGCTTTCGTGTTGAGAAAGAGGAGATCTATTACAGTATTCTGCCTACCACTACACAGTATGCCCGCAACTCACTCTTCTCCGGCCTGCTACCGACTGAAATCGAGAAAAAGTACCCCAAATACTGGGTTAGTGAGGATGAAGAAGGAACCAAAAACAACTACGAGTCGGAACTTCTAGGCGAGTTGCTGAAGCGCTATGGCCGCGATATCAAATACTCCTACTACAAGGTTCTCAACATGAACTATGGTAAAAAGCTCGTGGAATTGATGCCTAACCTGATGATTAACAAACTGAACTTCATTGTTTACAACTTCGTGGACATGCTTTCTCATGCACGTACCGAAATGGAGATCATCAGGGAACTGGCCAGTGACGATGGCGCATACCGCTCACTAACCCTGTCGTGGTTCAACCACAGTCCGTTGCTGGAGATTTTCCGCTACCTTGCCGAAAAAGATGTGAACCTTGTCATCACTACCGATCATGGATCCATTCGTGTCAACAACCCGGTGAAGATTCTGGGCGATCGGAATACCAATACCAACCTTCGGTATAAAACCGGCAGGGCACTGAAGTACGAGAAGAATGCAGTATTCGAGGTCCGCAATCCGGCCGATGCCTTCCTTCCCCGTACCAACGTGAGCTCATCCTTTGCCTTTTGCCGCAACGACGAATTCTTCACCTATCCCAACAACTATAACCACTACGTAAACTATTACAGGGATACCTTCCAGCACGGCGGCATCTCGATGGAGGAGATGTTGGTGCCGTATATAACCCTGAGGAACAGGTAAAGGTTATTGCCATAAATTGCCATGGATTGCCACCATTGCGCATTATTGCCACCATTGATAAATCCTGTATCTTTGTTGTCTTAGCGCCTTAGCGCCTTAGCGGTGAAGTCTTTCTGTGGTATCTGTGTAATCCGTGGTGAATAAATGGTAAACGAATATTCAGTCAAATCTGAAATTGGCCTTCCTGAAATTGCCCGGAAGCTCCTCGCTTCATATCCTGATAAGCGGATTTTCGCCCTCTATGGCACAATGGGAGCCGGAAAGACTACCTTCATCAAAGCCATCTGCAGGGAACTGGGGGTGGAGGATGAAGCCCTGAGCCCCACCTTCTCGATCATCAATGAGTATCACACCCACAAACAGATTCCTGTCTATCACTTCGACTTTTACCGGATCAACAAGCTGGAAGAGGTTTACGACATCGGGTACGAAGAGTATCTGTTTAGCGGAAACTATTGTCTCCTCGAATGGCCCGAACTCATCGAAGAGCTACTGCCGGCAGAGACCGTAAAGGTTAGCATTACCGGCGAGCAGGAGCGGATTATCGCATTCTGATTTTTGAATTACGATTTGAGGGAGGGGTCACTACTTCCCGGGACAACAGGGTAGGTCAAAGGTTTCCGATACCTTTTCATGATTGGCATCCACGCATTTGTTGGCATCGAAGCAGAGGTAGCATACCCGTTTGAAAGATTCAATGGAGATGATCTCCACATCTGAAGAGAGAAATCCCTCTTTCACGGGCTCTTTATTCATCAGGTCGGTACTGAGGTATTTCTTGTTACAATCTGAGAATATTGTGGTAACCACGGATTCGGCGCCCATCTCATTCTGGAGCATCAGGGCTCCGATGAAATTGGCACCCGAAGAGATCCCAACGCCCAGACCAGCCTCTGCAAGTTTTTGAGCCATGATGATGGCATCTCCGTCATCTACTGCTATAATGGAATCAAGCTGGTTTAATTTGCATATCGAAGGGATAAACTCATCGGAGATTCCCTGGATACGGTGTTTGCCCACTTTCCAGCCGGTAGAGAGGGTAGGGGAGTTGGAAGGCTCCAGGGGGTGGATTTTGATATCAGAATTCTGCTCCTTCAGAAACTTTCCTGTTCCCATAACCGTCCCTCCGGTTCCTACCCCGGCCACAAAAGCGTTTGGAACCAGCCCATGGTATTGAAGCTGCCACCAGATCTCCGGGCCGGTTGTAAGGTAATGTGCTTCAATGTTGTCGAGGTTGTCAAACTGATGAGGAAGGAAAGCAGTGCCTATCGATGCAGCAAGCTGGTTAGCCATCTCGATGCTTCCAAGGAAGCCACCCTCCTCTTTGCTTACCAGGTTGATCGTGGCACCTAAGCTTTTGATCAGGTTGATCCGTTCCTTGCTTAGCCAATCGGGCATGAAGATAATCACAGGATGCCTCAGAGTACGTCCGATAGCGGCTATGGCGATTCCGGTATTGCCACTGGTTGCTTCGATGATCGTATCACCTGGCTTCAGCTCTCCGCGTTCGATAGCTTGTCTCAGTATATGAAAGGCCATCCTGTCCTTGATACTGCCAGTCATATTCAGGTGTTCAGCCTTTGCATATAACTTGCGTCTCTTGCCCCGGAAAGTGAAATCAACTGATAACATCGGAGTATTCCCTATCATTGTAGAAACTCCCTGAATACGTTGTAAATAACTGGAATCCATGTGATCTTCTTTGAATTGAGATGTGATGTAGCGCACGTTGTGTGACCACAAAAATAGTGATTATGAAAGTATCTTTTTATATATTTGATAACTCAAAAACAAAAAGGAGGTTATTATGAAAAAATATTTTTCAATTTATGGTTTTTCGGTACTTCTGCTCTCTTTTGTGCTTTTAATGCCATCATGTACTGAAGATATACCCGAAACCTCTACCGGAGAAGGCCTCGTTTTCCAACTCTGGGATGCCTTTCGGAACCAGGATCTGGAAGGAATTAAAACCAATATGGCACCCGGCTTTCAGTCGGTACACTATTTTGGCGCCAACAACATGGACGAAGAGCTGGAATTACTCCGCGGAATCGCTATCGCCGAATACGAGATCAGCGATCTGAAAATTACCAGCAACGAAGAGGACCTTATCATCGCTACCTATTTCGTGTCAGTAGCCGAAACAATCAATGGTGAACGACTCTCCAAAGAGCCTGCAGCCCGGATGACCATCTTCGTGAAAGATGATGGCGTTTGGAAATGGGTTGCCCATGCCAATTTGAAGACAATCAAGGCGGAGGAACCGGAGGAGACGGGGGAGGAAAATTAACAGATGGCAGTTAGCAGTTAGCAGTTAGCAGTTAGCAGTTTGCAGTTGGCAAAGAGAGTAAGCATAATAAATTATCTGCCCACTGCCCACTGCCCACTGCCCACTTTTTTTGTATCTTCGTTCAAAATTTCCCACTATGGAAGATCCGCTGTCAGAGCTAACCAGGCGGTCTACAGCCGAACGCTTGATGCCTCAGGAGGAGATGCTGGAGGTGGCTCGTAAGAAGAGCCGGTTAACCATCGGCGTCCCCAAAGAGAGTACGCTTGAAGAGACACGGGTAGGGCTGGTCCCCGATGGCGTAACCCTGCTTACCCAACAGGGACATCAGGTACTGGTGGAGGCAGGAGCCGGACTGGCTTCCCATTTTCCCGATCATGAATATAGTGAAGCGGGAGCGCAGATTGTTTACTCCCCGGAGGAGATCTATAAGTCGGATCTCATCCTGAAGGTTGCTCCACCAACTCCCGCCGAGGTGGATCTCATGCATCCCAGGCAGACACTTGTTTCAGCCCTGCAGATGGCAGTCCAGAAAGAGAGCTATTTTCGCACGCTGATGAGTAAAAAGGTGACGGCCCTGGGGTATGAACTGATCCGTGATAGAACACAAGCTTTTCCGGTTGTACGGGCCATGAGCGAAATAGCCGGATGTACCTCGATCTTCATTGCTGCAGAGTACCTCTCCAGTCCCGACTTCGGTCGTGGAAAAATGTTTGGGGGGGTCACAGGGATCGGACCTTCAGAGGTTGTCATCATTGGCGCTGGTACAGTAGGAGAGTTTGCGGCACGTTCCGCACTTGGTTTGGGTGCCATGGTTAAGGTATTCGATAACTCGGTTTACAGGCTTCGCAGGTTGCAGAATAATCTGGGAGTCAGGATATTCACCTCAATTATCCATCCAAACGTTCTCCTCGAATCAATGAAGACAGCAGATGTTGTGATCGGTGCAGTTCACTCTTCCGGTGGGAGATCTCCCTGCATGATCATTGGAGATATGATCAAAAACATGAAGGATGGGTCGATTATCATCGATGTGAGCATCGACCAGGGAGGTTGTTTCGAGAGCTCCCGTCCTACCACACACAGCCATCCGGTCTTCAAGGAGCATGGGATTACACATTATTGTGTCCCCAATATCGCCTCAAGGGTCCCGCATACCGCATCACAGGCGCTGAATAACATCTTTGTCCCTGTTATTCTCGACATCTCTTCCGAAGGAGGCCTCGAATCCCTGATCAAAAAGGATTGGGGTGTCAGACAGGGGGTCTACCTCTTTAATGGAACCATAACTAACCAGCCTATCAGCAAAATCTTTAACCTGCCTTTTCAGGATATTGAACTCCTGATGGCTGCTTTTCGTTAATCATGAAGCTTTCAGTACGTACCGTAAATACTTCAAAGTACCCTGTCCTGATAGGAGACGGGATATTAGAACAACTCCGGAAGAGGCTGAAAGAGAGCCGTAAGCTGAAGCCGAAACTGTTTATACTCACCGATTCCAATACCAACCGCTTTTGCCTGCCTGAGCTACTGAAACACATTCCTGAGCTTGAGGATGCAATTGTGTTTACTGTCGACACCGGAGAGGAGGTGAAGAGCCTCCGTACAGCAGAGTATATCTGGAAAGAGCTTGTTTCACATCAGGCCGACAGGAGTTCGTTACTGATCAACCTGGGTGGTGGTATGGTGACAGACCTGGGTGGTTTCGTCGCCTCATCATTCCATCGGGGAATTGACACAATACACATCCCTACATCTCTCATTGGCCAGATCGATGCTGCCATTGGCGCCAAGACTGGTGTTAATATTGATGCACTGAAGAACCAGGTTGGATCTTTTTATGCGCCCAAAGGTGTGTATGTCTGGCCCGGATTTCTTAAAACTCTCCCTGTGGAGCAGCTTCGGTCAGGAATTGCCGAAGTAGCTAAAACGGCATTGATTCGCGATGAACAGTTCTGGAGATGGCTCTCCCGGAAGTCGCTGCAGAAGATCCTGGAAATACCCTTCTCAGAAAATTTCTGGAAGGAGCTGCTCCTGAAAACCATCCGGATCAAGCTTGAGATTGTACGTCACGATCCTTTCGAGCGAAACCAGAGGCAGTTGCTGAACTTTGGCCACACCATAGGACATGCTATTGAGTCGCTGGCTCTCAGGCGTGAAACCCCTATCCTTCATGGTGATGCAGTTGCGGCTGGCATGCTGTGCGAAGGATTCCTCTCTGTGCAGCGAACGGGTCTGGATCCGCTCCAGATGGCAGAGATCAGTAACTGGATCATCCGGGGATTTGGAAAACTGCCCCTGCTTCAGGAGGATGAGGCGGTGCGGATGGATATGATGCAACATGACAAGAAAAACAGGCAGCAGAAGATCCGCTTCACCCTTCTCACAGGGATCGGTAAAGGTAAGATCAACCAGGTTTGCTCTCCGGATTTGATCAGCGATGCCTTTGGAAAGTATTACACCCTTTGATCGCCTTCAGATGGCAATCTACACAGTAACCAAAGCAGATAAGAAACTGGCCGGATCTGTCTCCCTCCCGGCATCCAAGAGCATCAGTAACCGGCTGCTGATCATCCGCAGTCTGTGCAACTCCAACATTCGGATAAACAACCTCTCAACTGCTGAAGATACCGTATTATTACTGGAACTTCTTGAGCGGATAGATGCAGCACAAACAAGAACAGCTGATCACAAAGCGCCTGCGGTTTCACTCGACTGCCGGAATGCCGGAACAGTGATACGGTTTCTCACATCCTTTCTGGCAATTACACCTGGCACATGGCTTCTGACCGGTAGTGAAAGAATGTTGAACCGACCAATAGGAATCCTTGTGGAAGCCCTAAGAAACCTGGGAGCATCGATCGACTATGCTGGAGAAGAGGGTTACCCTCCGTTGCGAATCACAGGCATCCCCCTGAAAGGAGGCGAAGTCACAGTTGATGTTTCGGTAAGCAGCCAGTTCGTCTCTTCACTGCTCCTCATTGCCCCGGTCTTACCCGAAGGCTTAACCATCCGCATGATCGGGCAGCAGGTCTCCTTCTCTTATGTTGAAATGACACGCAGGATCATGGAGGAGTTTGGTGTTGTGGTAGAGCAGAAGGGAGATCTCATGATTGTGAAATCCGGGAGATACAGGCCTGAATCAATTGCAGGCAACAGCTACTCTGTAGAGGCCGACTGGTCGTCAGCTGCTTTCTGGTACGAAGCTGCAGCCCTGGCCGGATCAGCAGAAATCCGGCTTCCCGGCCTGCGCAAAGACACTATTCAGGGAGATGCAGTGCTGGCAGAACTCTTCCGGCCATTTGGCGTTGAGACAACCTTTGAGAAAGAAGGGGTGGTGGTGAAGAAAGCTCAGGGCACAGAGCACAGTGCTCAGGGATGGAGGGATGAAGGGACCCTGAACTTATCCTCTTTCCCCGATCTTGCCCCACCGCTGATAGTAACCTGTGCTGCGCTTGGGATACCAGCGCGATTTACAGGTCTTCATCATTTGAAAATTAAGGAGAGTGACAGGTTGCAGGCACTGGAAACTGAGCTGGAACGACTTCACATACCTATCCGGCATCATTGTCATTGCGAGGCTCCCGAGTACCCGGAAGACGCGGCTACGGCATCATTGTCATTGCGAGGATCCCGAGTACTCGGGAGACGCGGCAACGGTATCATTGAAATGGATGAACAGACTCCCCTTGGCGAACGGACTACTGTTACCCCTCCGGTAATTATCCAAACATACGACGACCACCGGATAGCTATGGCATTCGCTATGCTCGCTCTAGGAACAGGCGCCATCCGCATCGACAATCCTTCCGTCGTTTCCAAATCCTACCCCGGCTTCTGGGAAGAGCTTAAGCGGGTAGGTTTCGAGGTTCGGGAAACGTAGGATCTAAGATATAAGATGTAGGATATAAGATGTAAGATGTAAGATGTAAGATATACGACTGAAGATTTTGGTAAATTCTATGAATTTTATGGCAATAGATGAGCAATCCATGGCAATTTATGGCAATAAATGGCAATTGTCCAGATTTTCGTAAATTTGACCTCAATTCTGTCAATGACTGAAATAGGTTGACCAAAATTAACGTAAAAAGTCAACGTATGAAAGTCGAGAAAAAAGCAATTCAACAGAATCGGTTCTTTACTGAAGAAATAAGGAAACAAGTTGTACGAGATATCGAAAAGGGGAAATGTTCTGTTACACAAGCCTGTAGGGAGCTACAAGTTAGTCATACTACGATTTACCGATGGCTATACAAGTATAGCTTATATTTGCAGAAAGAGCGTATTCTGGTGGTGGAAAACAAAAGTGAGGCATATCGTAGCAACGAGTTGCAAAAGCGTATCATGGAGCTGGAAGCAGCACTGGGCCGCAAGCAAATGGAAATTGATTTACTCAATAAGGTAATTGAGTTGGCAGGCCAGGAACAAAAAATTGATTTAAAAAAAAATATCTTAAACCGGCTCTCGAATGGTTCCGAGTTCACAAAGGAATGAGTCATTTTCACAGGATGAAGGATCTCTATTCCATCGTCGGAATAAGCAAGCAGGCTATGTGGAAGTATAAAGAGCATCAGGGTCAAATGAACGAGATAACGGAGAATGTCGTAAGTGTCATGAAAGATATCCGTAGACGTCACAAACGAATGGGATGCCGTAGCATGTATTACACTACACGGGAACCGGTAGTAGTTGGACGTGACATTTTCGAGCAAATTGGATTTGCCAACGGGTTTAAACTTAAACGTAAACCCAATAAACTGAAAACCACATGGTCTCAACGAGTAACAGTATACCCCAATCTGATCGAGGGAGAAGTGTTGAACGGGATTAACCAGGTTTGGCAGTCAGATATTTTTTATATCAAAATCGAGGATATCGATTATTATGGGATCAGTATTGAAGATGTCTATTCAAGAAAACTTCTGGCGTTACATTTAGCTAAAAACATGAGGGCTATCCAGGTAGTAAAAGCACTGAAGAAAGCGCTGATTGCAAGAAAAGGCATGGATCTAGCGGGTTGCATCTTTCACTCTGATCGTGGCTCCCAATACATTAGCGATCTGGTGACTCAACTGGTAATAGACAACCATATGAAATTAAGCATGTGTAAATTACCACAAGAAAATGCTTATGTGGAATGAATCCAGGGGACGCTAAAACATCAATACCTATTTGAGGCGAATCTGAAAGAGAAAAATTTGAGTTATCAAATCCGTAAAATACTCGGCTATTATAACAATGAACGACCGCATAGTAATTTACAGATGATGCCTCCAGCAGAATTTGAGAGAATGGTGGAAAAAATGGGGAAAAACCAGCGACCTAAATTACAGATATTCAAATGGTCATGGGACTTATTAACAAATCCACCAGTTATTGACAAAAAAGAAAAAAGTAGCAAAAAAGAAAAAAGTCAACAAACAACAATAACAAGTTAAAAGTTATTTAAAAAAGTCAACCTATTTCAGTCAAGTACAT
>CALCGJ010000179.1 GCA_937900965.1 uncultured Bacteroidota bacterium
GTCTCATCTGCTATTACTTTTGATTTGGAAACTTAAAATCTTTTGATCATGAAACGAAAATTATTCATTATTTTACTTGCCTTTCTTAGCATTCATAGCATGATGCCGGGTCAGGGTTTCTATGATATCAATACAGTCAATACCATAGAAATAACGTTTGAGGAACCGAACTGGGATTACCTGCTGGATCAGCTAGTAGCCAATGGACTCGAAGAGAGACTTACCGGAACCGCAACCATTAACGGAGAGGTTTTCGATAGTGTTGGAGTTCGGTATAAGGGCAACAGTTCCTACAATGCCAACCAGGTAAAAAACCCCCTCAACATCAAACTCGATTATATTATCGATGATCAGCTTTATGAGGATTATGGTACGATCAAACTGGCTAATGTTTTCAAAGATCCCAGCTTTGTGAGGGAGGTTTTGAGTTATGAGATCGCCCGTAAATATATGCCTGCCGGACTATCAAACTATGCAAATGTGTATATAAATGGGACTTACCTCGGACTATACACGAACGATCAGGATGTGGATAAGTTTTTTATGCGCACACATTATAAAAGTGATGAAAACCCAAGAGTGAAGGGTGAAATTGCCGATGGTGTGCCTCCCGGACAAATGGGTGGTGTTTGGGAGTATTTTGGCACAGACTCAAGCAGTTACTATGATCTTTATCAACTTGAATCTGATTTTGGCTGGCAGGAACTGGTTTGGTTCCTCGACACGCTGAATAACCACAATACGGTTGTCGACAACGTATTGAATATCGACAATCACCTTTGGTTTCTTGCCTTTTCCAATTTGTTGGTGAACCTCGATGGCCCGATTAACAACCCCCAAAATCATTATCTCTATAAAGATGACAATGGCCGGTTTAACCCTATCCCATGGGATCTGAATGAAAGCTTTGGCGTATTCACCACGCATCAAACACTGGGTCAGCTGAACACTTCACAGTTACAGCACCTTAGCCCTTTTGCTAATATCAATGAAAGTACCTACCCGATAATCAGTAAAATACTCTCCAACGAAACGTATAAAAAAATGTATGTTGCACACATGAAGACGATGATAGAAGAGAATTTTGAAAATGACTGGTATGAAACCAGGGCATTGGAAATTCAGGATATCATTGACGCTGATGTGCTGGCTGACCCAAATAAGTTTTACACGTACAGTAACTTCACCGGTAACCTTTATAATCAGGTGGGTGGCGGTCCACAAGGGATCATTGGTATTGTCCAACTCATGGATGCCCGGGTGAACTATCTCCAATCCCTTACCGAGTTTCAATACACGGCACCTTCCATTACCGATGTGATACATATTCCTGTACAGGTTTCTCCCGGTGATGAAATTACCTTTACAGCAAACCTCGAAGAGGAAGATGTTGTATATCTTGCTTATCGCAGCAGTGCAACCGGACTCTTTACCAAACTGATGATGTATGATGACGGGAACCATGGAGACGGCCAGGCAGGAGATGGGATCTATGGTATTTTCCTAACGGCCGGCTCTACAGATATCCAATATTATATTTATGCTGAAAACCAGGATGCCGTGGCATTCATGCCTGTCCGGGCAGAATATGAGTTTTACGAGATCAGCATCACAGGAGATCTTGTAATCAATGAGTTTATGGCCGACAATGAAACTACTGTCGTGGATCAGGATGGCGAGTATGACGACTGGATAGAATTCTATAACAACGGAACGGAAGATATCAACTTATCAGGATATTACCTCTCTGATGATGCAGCCGAGCCCAACCTGTGGATGTTTCCCGATACTGTGATCCTGGCTGGTGGATACCTTATCGTTTGGGCCGATAAAGATCTGACCCAGGAAGGGCTGCATGCAGATATGAAACTGTCGGCTTCCGGTGAGGTCATTATTCTCTCTGATGCCAGTCTGAATTTGGTGGATGAGATCAGTTTCCTTGCACAAAAGCCCGACACCACGACAGGACGTTATCCCAATGGGACTGGTGATTTTATTGAAATGCTCCCCACTTTCGGTGCCATAAATACAAATATATTGACATCCGCTGAAGAGATCATATCAGGCAAGGAAAGCAATTTTAGCCTGGAACAAAACTATCCCAACCCATTTGATTCAAAAACGACCATCACTTTCAGCCTTGAAAAAGGAGATGTTGTTACTTTAGAGGTGTACAATATCTATGGAAAGATGATAGAAACGCTGGCTTCCGGGTATCTTCAGGCAGGAGAATATACATACACGTGGCAAACCAATGGTCAACCCAGGGGTATCTATTTCTGCGCGCTTCGAGTTGGAGGGCAAAGCAGTGTGAAAAAGATGATTGCACAGTAAGAGGGATTTACAAGGTACGATTAACGATTGTATAACAGTGATTTACAAGGGACAATTTACGATTAACGATTGTATTGCCGATTGACAATTTTTGATCTACAATTTATTTGAGATTTGAAAATAATTCGAAAATCGTAAATCCAAAATCAAAAATGCAATCGTTAATCGTTAATCATTAATCGTACATTATTCTACTTGATCTTTACAACGCCAATAACTGATTTCTTGTTTCCAACTGTAAGACTTGCATAATAATATCCTGCCCGAAGTTTTTCTGCATCAAAGTTCACCGTATGCATTCCAGGTTTCTGGATTCCTTTTACAAGATTTTCAACGACTTGCCCATACAGATTGATCAGATCCATTTTTGTGAATCCTTCATCTTGCACAATATACCTGAACGTGGTTCTGCTGACAACAGGATTCGGATAACATGACAGGGAGAGGGAATTTGTTGTTTGAGTTGCATCTTCAATGCCGATGTAGGTTGGTGTGATATGGCTGTAATAGACATCCTGTTCCCCGTTCAGGGTATTAGCCCAGGCAAGATGTGCCCCTTCATTATCGGATTCCATGTCGAAATAATCGCCCATTTTATCCTGCTGTGGCCACCCAAGGTGAGGATCAAACGCATCTGAGAGCTTTTCATTGATTGACCATGTCTCTCCCTGGTCATCGGAATACGCATAATATAAAGCTGAGAACAGGGAGCCCTGAGGAGCATCCCTGTTATCGAGCCATACAGCATCTAACCTGCCATCGGGCGCAACAGACATGGTTCCGAACCATTGATATTTATCGTTTTGAGGGTCATCGTTAACCCGCATGGGATCGCTCCAGGTAACACCACCATCAATGCTTTTTGCAAACATGACATCTGCTGGATCAGACGAAGTATTACTTGTCATTGAAGCAAGAACATAAACATTTCCTCTTCCTGCTCCCTGTGAACGATCGACATCAATGTAGGCCTGACCAAGTAATCCGGCAGGATTGACTGCTGTTTGGAAATTCAGGTAACCGTCCATAGCGAAATCGACCGAAAAATCCCATGAAACCGGTGCACCGGGATCCTTAGCAGTTGTCGACTTCGCAACCACCAGACTACTCCACTCACTCTGGCCAACAATATAGAGTTCGCCATCAGGGCCTACTGCCATTGTACCCCACCGGGGATAGCCAGGGACCAAAACACAACTCTCATAAAAACTCCCTCCATCTGTTGAACGTGTAAAGAATTCCGGGAAACATGAACTGTAATCAGATGTCCAAAAGGAGTAAATGTTTCCGGTTCCGATTCCTTCGCCTTTATCAATCACCATCCACTGTTTATCTCCTCCCCTCGCCCCTGTTCCATTATCCCACGACATTCCACCATCGTCGCTTTGAAAAACCTGACAGGTATATAAGCCATCGTAAGTTAGACTGTTATAATAAAAATTGCCCTCCAGGTCCGAATCCAGGACAGGATCGGATCGAAAAATCCCTTGTTCAATCACACCCGGAAAAGTCCAGGATTGTCCGGCATCATTGGTGTAACCGTACCCTGCCTGTCTGAAGTTACTGTTTATATTATCAAACTGCCGCCATCCAATCAACATATTCGCAGGATTTCCGGGGTTAATGGCAATAGAGGGTTCATTGGCAGCATCCCCGGGAATGTTGTTGCCATTTACATCAACATTCACCTGGGTGGTAAATACAGATGAATTTATAAACCTATACCCTGGTTTCTGAAGTATCTGGTTGTTTGAGGGAGGCATATAAGGATTGTCTGGCACTTCATTTTGCCGGAAAGCCCGGATTGCTTTGTCGTGAAGTTCCTGTGCATATGATAATGGTAACCATGACAGGAGTAATATAGCCAGTGCAGATAACCGGATAGGGAGCTTATTCATATCTTATTTTTTTTACAAAATTAACAGTTTTAACAACTACCTTACTAAAGATTAATACACTGGTAAATACAAAGGTTGCATTCAATACAGTCTATAATGCTCTATTTCTCTATTTTTGCATGAAAAATACCTGTATGATCAAGGTTGCATTTTTTATTGTTCTGCTCCTGGCTTCGTTTTCTGTAAACGGTCAGGATGTTTCCAATAATCCTCCCGCTGTAAAGACTGTCACAAACAGTATCTTTGATCAGTTCTTCACTGATAAAACCCTGCGGATTGATTACCTGCTGGCAGGGAATGACGTTGAGACAAGAGTCTACATCCGGCAACTAAAAGAGGAGCCATTATGGGGAGGTCCGCACAAAAACCTCATCGACCCATGGAATTCAGGAAACTACCGCTTCTCTCTGTACGACTCTGCAACCGGACAACTTCTATATCGTAAAGGGTTCTCCTCGCTCTTTGAGGAGTTCCAGGGAACACCTGAAGCAAAAGAGGTTCCCAGAGCCTACCCGATGACAGCTACAATGCCTTTTCCGCTTCAGCCAGCCAGATTTATCTTGGAAAACAGGGAATATACCACAGGAGAGTTCTCCCCTTTGTTAACCCTTGAGATTGACCCGGAGGATTATTTCATTCTGCATGAAACGCCAGATCAGTATCCGGTTTCCGGGATTTATGTTCAAGGTGATGCTACAGATCACCTGGATATTGTCTTTCTTGCAGAGGGATATACCATGGAAGAGATGCCAAAATTCCTGGAAGATGCACGGAGAATCAGTGATTATTTTCTCTCTGTAGCACCTTTTTCAGAATATGCCGAAAAGATCAATTTCCGGGCAGTGGAATCGCCTTCCGCAAGTCCGGGAGTAGACATCCCCGGAAAGAAAATATATGCCAATACAGGCTTCAACAGCAGTTTTTCGACGTTTGGAAGCGATCGTTACCTCACCACACCGGATACCTGGAGCATGCGGGACGCAGCAGCAAATGCTCCTTATGACCAGATCATCATACTGAACAACAGTAAAAAATACGGTGGTGGTGGTTTTTACAACCACTACTGCCAGAGTACTGTTGATCACAGTGTTAGTGAAGTTGTTGCAATCCACGAGTTTGGACACGCCTTTGGTGGTTTGGCAGATGAGTATATTGGTGGTGTAAACTACGATGGGTTCTACAACCTGCAGGTGGAGCCCTGGGAACCGAATATTACTACGAATGTTGATTCCTTTTCCAAATGGCAAGTCACGATATGCGACTCAATCCCGACACCTACTCCACGCGATTCGATCTACCAGCACGTGGTTGGGATGTATGAAGGAGGAGGATATATGGCTAAAGGGATTTTCAGTCCGATGATGAACTGCAGGATGAAAGACAACAATGCTTCAGGGTTCTGCCCGGTCTGCCAGGATGCCCTTCGTAAGAAAATTCAATTTTATTGTGACTAGAGGTGTGATTTTCGATATCAAACGGTTTGCTGTTCATGACGGTCCCGGCATCCGTACCACCATCTTTCTCAAAGGATGCCCACTCTCCTGTTGGTGGTGTCACAATCCGGAGAGCCGGTCGGACGAACCGCAGCAATCGGTCAGACATCTGACACTTGAAGGCGGGATTTTTGACAAAGAAGAGATCACTGGGTATGAAGTTGGTGTTGATGAAATCATTCAACAGGTAGAACGAGACAGGATCTTTTATGAAGAATCAGGTGGTGGAGTAACCCTTTCCGGAGGAGAACCACTAAATCAGCCTCAATTTTGTCGTGAATTACTCCGATCCCTGAAAACCAGTGGATTCCACACAGCATTGGATACAACAGGGTACGCTCCGGAAGAGGATATCCATAGTGTGATGCCATTTACCGACCTGTTCCTATATGACCTGAAACTCATGGATGAGACGGAACACCTTAAATATACAGGGGTTTCCAACAAGGGCATCCTCGAAAACCTGGAACTTCTTTTCGAAGAGAAGAAAAATGTCATCATCCGGTTTCCGGTCATCCCAGGAATAACAGACACCCCGACCAATATCAATGCAATCATTGATTTTCTCAAATCAATACAACAATGCAGGAACACCCAACCTCCCTACCTCCCTACCTC
>CALCGJ010000180.1 GCA_937900965.1 uncultured Bacteroidota bacterium
CCTTACAGGGGGAGGATTATCTTCACGGGCGGGTTTGGAACCCGCCCTTACAGGGTTATGGTGTATATATTGGCGGACTCGTGATAGTTCGGCTTTGCTGAGGATGATATGTTCGTAGTAGTTACGGCGCCACACCGGCGTGCCTTTCATTTCACGCATGACATTGATCCGGCGTGCCGAGAAGGTTTTTAATTGCCTGATAATTTCGGGTAACCCATGGTATGCAGGGGCGGGTTTGGAACCCGCCCTTACAGAATCCACCCTTACAGAATCCGCCCCTACAACCCCGGTGTCATGGATAACAATGATTCCATGCACATGATCAGGCATAACAATAAATGCGTCCAGCGAGATGTGCAGATTATGGTTGGGGAGGTCGTTCCATGTGAGTTGAACCAGGTTGCCAAAATCGTTTAATGACATCGACCCATTTTCAATTTTTCCAAAAAAATCATCCGGATCTGCAGCAAGTAAGGTAATAAAATAAGTGCCGGGAGAGCTGTAATCGTGTCCTTGCAACCGGATCGACCGGCGGTGCCAGATATCGGGATCAAACCTGCGGAAATACACCATACTACCAGAATATAATCTGTAAATGTACCAAAAATACCGTAAGGGCGGGTTCCAAACCCGCCCCTGATGATGCCCCCCCCCGTAAGGGCGGGTTCCAAACCCGCCCCTCTGCTTATCACATCACCCGCCCCTGTATCTCCACCCAACCCGGCTCGTGTGTTGCAATGGGAAAATCCCTAATTTAGCCCCCTCATTGCGAAACCTTACCAAATCCTATGTCTGACTCCCCAACCCCCGATAAAAACAGTAAGGGCGGGTTCCAAACCCGCCCCTCCACCAATCCCTGCCAAACCCGCCCCTCTACCACTCCCGGCCAAACCCACCCCTCCACCAAATCCGGCCAAACCCGCAGGAATATGAGATCCTTCCCACGCGATTTCTGGACCGTAATCGTAATGGAGTTCTTTGAACGGGGCTCCTACTATGGCGTGATGTCAGTGTTGTCTGTCTATCTGGTCCTATCCCGCGAAAGTGGCGGACTGGCTTTTTCCAAAGAGAGTGTCGGTGTTATCAAGAGCGTAATCACTCCATTGCTATATCTTCTGCCAATCCTTGCCGGTGCAATAGGCGACAGGCTGGGGTACAAAAAGGTGCTCTTTTTCGCTTTTATAACGATGAGTACAGGTTACCTCCTGACCGGGTTTTCCGAAACCTATGCTACTGTTTTTCTTAGCCTCTTGCTTGTTGCCCTGGGCGCCGGGTTTTTCAAACCAATGGTTGCCGGTACGATTGCCCGTGTAACAGATAAATCCAGTTCTTCCCTTGGATTCGGGATCTACTACTGGTCGATCAACCTGGGGGCCTTTCTGTTCCCGCTGATCCTGGTGCCATGGATGAAATCGATCTCGTGGAACTACATCTTCTTCATGGCCGCAATTGGAACCGGCTGGCTTTTCTTTCTCAACTACTTTGTCTTTAAAGAACCTAAAGGAACAGCAACCGGATCGAAAACAATCGGGAAGATTTTTTCCGAGATGTTTACCGTGCTGAAGGATTACCGTTTCATCTTGATGATAGTCATCTATTCCGGATTCTGGATCATGTACTTCCAGGTCTATGATTCAGTTCTCTGGTATTTGACGGAACATATCAATATGGGACCGGTAAACAAGATTGTAAACTCCTTTCTCTCCTTGTTTGTATCGAACCCCGACTGGAAATTTGAAGCCGAGCATGTCACTGTCATGAATGCAGGAGCAATCATTCTCCTGCAGCTTTTTGTCTCGGCACTCGTACGAAAAGCCAAAGCTCTGCCTACCATGATAATAGGGATCGCTATCGGATCCTTAGGGATGGGAATGTTGGCTATTGCTCCAAGTCCATGGATCTTCCTGGCCGGTATGTTTGTTTTCACTCTCGGGGAGATGACAGCCCATCCGAAGTTTATCTCCTACGTTGGCCTTATCGCTCCACCGGATAAAAAAGCGTTGTATCAGGGATACTCATTCCTTTATGGAGTGATCGGAAGCGGAGTAGGAGGGATCCTGGGTGCCTGGCTCTATGTGCTTTTTGTCGAAAAGCTGAACCAACCTTCAATGCTCTGGCTTACATTCAGTATGATTGGGGTCCTGACAATCATTGGTCTGTTGCTTTACAACCGTTTTCTGGCACCAAAATCAACGGAAGGTTAAAACCAGAATTTCACTATTTCGCTACCTCGCTATTCACCATTTCACCATATTACTATGGCACCATATCACCATGTCACCATGTCACCATGTCACCATGTCACTATTTTAATATCGGCTTCATGGAAAACGTAAACGAATACTCCTTTGCTGGCAGGCAGTACTGCGGGTAAGTCCTGGCTCCCCAGCTGTCATCTCCACCAACGCCCATCTGCTTGTAGTCGATGTTAACATCAATGAAATCCCGTTTCTTCAGGTCCCATGTATGTTTCCCGCCACGCTCATAACTAGCCAAGTCGTCGTATGTATAGGTCAGGGCGGAGAAACAGATCAGTGGCATCCCTTTTATCAGTAAGCCCACTTTCTCTTTCCCGGTAAACTCAATCCACCTGACATCCGTCCGATAGCCATTCTCCTGGGGACGAATATAGGGTGTGTATAGCTCATCAACATACGCTGAGTATTTTCCCACAAATGCACTGCTTTTTCTGTCCTCGTAATTCTCCCATGGACCACGCCCATACCACGAGACCTGGTCAAAACTTCCCGGAATTTGCATATTCAAGCCAAAGCGGGGGAGTTCCGGTAATTTCTCCTTCCCGGGAACCATGGTTGCACGCACAACAACCTCTCCTGTCGACCTGATCTCATACCGGATGATCTCGGTGGAAGCTACTGTCGGCAATCCATAGACCACTGAAACCTCCACCTGATCTGGACTGATGGTGCTGGTCCTGATCTCCTCAAGACTCCGGCCTGTACTGGCCTCAAACCACTCCCCGGATCGTTTATAAAGCCCGTTCCCGATATCATTGTCGGTGGGCGCCCTTCGGAAATTTGGTACCGGACCCTGTTTGATCAACTGGGTATTCTGAAATTGAAATGAACTCAATTCTCCTGTCATCAGATCAAAAACCACCTCAAAATCTTTTCCTTTCACACTGATCCCTGAAGCCGTTTCATTCAGCGCTAATGGCTTCAGTCCGTTACGATACGGAGGCAGATCTGTGGAAAAGGATGTCAGCGGGAATTGTTCTGATGCCAGGATATGTTCTGCTGGAAGCAGCCCCCATGGCTTTGTAGTCTTCAAGTATACATTGAGCATGTATTCAGTATCAGGTTGTTTTTTCAAACCGTCGATAGGAATAACCAGATCTCTCTCTTCTCCGGGTTTCAGTGTAAATGGCAGGAAGGTCCCATCCAAAACCCGTTCACCATTACCCTGGATTTCCCACATTACTTCTGTATTCTCAAGATCGAAAAAACTATAATTGTTAGTCAGCTTCACGGATGGGAAATTCGGATCATGCAGTTTAAATTTCACATACTGATAAACCTTCTTTACCTCCCAGTAACCCGGATGAACCGACCTGTCGGGAAAGATAATCCCGTTATCCAGAAAATTTTGATCGGATGGTACATTCGCCGGTCCGTAATCCCCCCCAAATGTGTATGGGGGCCCCAACGATTGGTCAACCCAATCCCAGATGCATCCTCCCTGAAGTTGCGGGTAGGCTTCAATCACATCCCAGTAATCCTGGAGATTTCCTGTACTGTTTCCCATGGCATGAGCGTATTCACACATGATGAGAGGACGTAACTGTTTGGTATAGCCATACCGTTTCAGATACCCAATACTGGTATACATAGGGCAGAAAATATCTGTATTGTAAGACTGTTGTGCACGTTCGTACCAGACAGGACGGGAAGGATCCCGTTCCTTGACCCATTCATACGTTGCAACGAAATTGGACCCATTTCCGGCTTCATTACCTAAAGACCAGATGACTACACATGGATGGTTCTTGTCACGTTCCACCATCCGTACTGTCCTGTTCAGGTGTGCCTCCAGCCAGTCGGGATTGTTGCCAAGAGTCCGGTCCGGATCATATCCCATCCCATGCGATTCGATATTTGCCTCATCAATAACATAGAGACCATATTCATCACACAGTTCATACCAGTAAGGATCATTTGGATAGTGGCAGGTACGGACTGTATTGATGTTGGCCTCTTTCATAAGCCGGATATCTTTTTCCATCATCTCCTTTGTCATGACATGGCCCGTCACCGGATCAGTCTCATGCCGATTCACCCCTTTCAGTAGCACAGGCATACCATTCACAAGAAATTGTCCGTTTTTGATTTCTGAAGTTCGGAACCCCATCCGGCATCCGGTCGACATAACGACTTTCCCTTGCTCGTCCCTCAACGTAAGCACGACATGGTATAAGTTTGGCAATTCCGCACTCCACTTCCGGGGATTGAGAACCTTCCCGGAAATAACGAAGCTTTTCTCAGAATTCGCCGGAATATTGACCTGGATTGATTTACTGAAGATTGGTTCAGGCGCATCCTTTGATTCAAATAATCCCACATCCAGCATCCAGCATCCGGCATCCGGTATCCGGCAACCGGCATCTGTCGGTTTGAAATTCTGAATAACAGTAGAAACACCGAACTCCCCATTCACATAATCATCCACCAACTCCCCGGTAACATAAAAATCACGGATACGCACATCCGGTGTCGAATAGACAAACACATCCCTGTTGATGCCGCTCATACGCCACATGTCCTGGCATTCAAGGTAGGAACCGTCGCTCCAGCGGAAAATCTCAACTGCCAGCGTATTCTTCCCGGGGTTCACATAGTTTGTAATATTAAATTCAACCGGGGTCTTCCCATCTTTGCCCATGCCGATCTTTTCACCGTTTATATAAGCATAGAAAAATGACTTTACAGCATTGAAATGAAGGAAGATCTGCCTCTCTTTCCACGTGGCAGGAATGTCAAAATCCCTTCGAAGCATGAAGACCGGGTTTGAGTCTGCCGGTACATGTGGCGGGTCCGGCTCCATCAGGTGCTCAAATTCATAGGGCTGGTTCACATAGATCGGATAGCTGTAGCCATGGACTTCAAACGTTGCCGGAATCTGTATGTCATCCCAGGTGCCAACATCATATTCAGTCTGGAAAAAGTCAGGGATCCGTCCCTCCGGGTTATCCACCATCCTGATCTTCCAGGTTCCGTTAAGCAGGATGGACCAGGGGGTGGCACTCCAGTCCCGTTTCAGGGCAGAAGCTTCATCAGGATACGGGAGAAACGAAGCATGTGGGCGTTCGTTGTTGATCCCTGTAAGTTTTGGGTTTTCCCAATCGTTAGGCTTTTGTCCCAACGTGAAACCGGCCCAGAATAGCGAAATTGTGAAACATGTCATTGTGAGGAACGGAGTGACGCGGCAAAGCGAAATAGCGAAATAGCGAAGTGGCGAAATCCTGCTGATTAATATCGACTTCATGATGTTTATTTTTGTTTTGCTTTTTAAAACCTTGACCATCTATTCATAATCCATGATCCATAATGCCTGAACCTTGAGCCTTGAGTCTTGAACCTTGAATCTTGAACCTTGTCCCTGTCTTCGACCCTCGACCCTTGACCCTGTCTCCCTCATACCCTCATACCCTCATACCTTCTTCCCTGTCCAGGATCTCTCTAGCTTTCCTGATTCGTTTCTCGTCAACCTGTACATACTCAAATTCAGATTGATCAGGGACTCCCATCTTTACATCTTCACGGATGAATGTCATACTACCTATGACCTGTTTGGTCAGGTACATGTGATATTCGGTGGCGCCTGTCTCCTGAACCACTTGCATCAGGTTATTTTCCTTGACACCGTGGCCGGGCATGATGATGATTTTTTTTCGGGCACGTTCAATTAGTCGACGGATGAGTTTAGCTCCGTCCAATGCACTGTCAGCCTGGCCTGAAGTAAGAACCCTGTCAACACCAATTTCAATCAGGTCATCAAGTGCTTCCATCGGATCACGGGTCATGTCGAATGCACGGTGACAGGTAATCCCCATGGGACGGGAGAGAGCAGTAAGTTCTTTCATCCGGTCAATATCGATCCGGCCATCCGGCATCAG
>CALCGJ010000181.1 GCA_937900965.1 uncultured Bacteroidota bacterium
CAAGTTTGCTTCGCGTCTGCTTCTCCCGAGTACTCGGGATCGCAGCTTTGGCTCGCAAGGGGACTTGCTCCCCTCTCCTTGAGGAGAGGGGTTGGGGTGAGGTGGAGCACTTGACCCTTGAACCTTGAACTTTGAACCTTGAATCTGCTTCAGTTGCTCTCTGATAGATTCCACCGCCTTATCCCCCTGAAGCAAAGCAGGAAAGAGGGTGATCTCAAAACGATAGTTAACAGGGTGTTGCCGGATAACCTGGAGAAAATCGAGATACCCTTTACTGGTTTCCGCAGAGATGACTGCTATGCGTAATGGAAGGGAGGGAATCGGATGTTCTTTGTTCTGGTCAAACAGGGATTCCTGACGCAACCGTGCAATTGTAAGTGTCTTTACGCGAGAAAGTTCTCCAAGAGTAAATGAGGGTTCAACATCACTGATCCAGAGAGACAAGCCATATGTTGCATGAAAATTAAAGCGGGCTAAGAAGAGAATTTTAAGTCCTTCCCTGAATGGTTCCCTGGTCACATCTTCGAATTTCACGCGAATAGCAGGGTAGTCGTTAGCCCATATAATCCCACGCATCTGCGCACGTGTCGCCCCCCCCTCCTTATCAACCAGGTCGAGGTAAACATGTCCGCTGCGCGGATAAATATTCATTTTAGCTATCTCAGCCTGAACCCAAATCTGATCAGGGAATCCACGAGAGATTGCAAACCGGAGACCTTCCGCTAATTGTGAAAGGGAATAGACTGTAAAATCGTCTCGTTGAGAATCCATCATAGGAACAAAAACTCAAAGTTCGGAATTATTTCAGAACTACCTAAAATTTGATATGATGCGTAAATTGTTCTATTTTTACTAAAAAATATAGAACTTATATGCTTGACCTGTCCGATAAAATAATTCTACTCGTTGATGATGACAAAGACTTTTGCTTTTTGATCAAGATGATGCTTAAAAAAACTCAGGCTCAGCTTAAATTCGTTTACAATGGAGAAGAAGCAATTAATTTCATGGATCAACAAGTGAACAGAAAGGTAGACCTGATCCTGCTCGATATCCAGATGCCATTACTCAGTGGATACACCGTGATCGAAATATTCAAAAAAAAATTCCCTGACATTCCTGTTATGGCGGTTACTGCCTTCGGCATGATTGGTGAACGTGAAAAATGTCTCAAATCCGGCTTTGACGAGTACTTATCCAAACCGTTTGAAGAGCTGAACCTTGTTAATTTAATCGATCGTTTACTCAATCCCAGGGCATGAAAGAGAATCACTTGATGAAGATTCAGGAAGAATTAAAGGAAAGCCGGCGTATGTTGCAGACGTTGATCAGCAACCTGAATGGGATGGTCTACAGATGCAGAAGCGACAGAGACTGGTCAATAGAGTACATCAGCGATGGTTGCTTCGAAATTACCGGTTACCATCCGGAGGAGTTGATTGACAATAGCAAACTCTCATACAATGATGTCATTCACGAAGATGACAGGGAGAGAGTCTGGGCAGAGGTTCAGGAAAAGGTCAATGAAGATAAGCCCTTCACGTTGAGCTACCGGATCATAACTGCCGATAAAAAGGTAAAATGGGTGAAGGAGACGGGAGTAGGAATCCGAAATCCGGAGAATAATTCCATCCTCCTCGAAGGATTCATTTCTGATGCAACATCTGAGAAACGAAACCGACTGGTCAGGGATGTCGTATTTGAAATATCCAAATCCAGCTACGAAACAGAATCCCTTGATGAACTCCTCTCAATCACTCATCTCCAACTTGGTAAGATAATTGATGCCACCAATTTTTTTGTGGCCTTGTATAACAAGGAGACTGACTCCATAACCCTCCCATACCACGTAGACTTCAAAGATAAGTTTGCCTCTTTCCCGGCAGGAAAAACGATGACAGGCCATGTAATCAAAACAAAAGAGCCTATCCTTGCCAACGAAAAGCAGATTTCCAAACTTGCTGAAGAGGGTGTTGTCGATATAGTCGGAACTCCTGCCAAGATATGGCTGGGAGTTCCCCTTATTGCTGAACATAAAGTAATTGGTGCTATCGTTGTTCAGAACTATACAGACCCTACCTGTTTTACAGAAAGCGACCTTTCATTGATGATGTTCGTTGCCGACCAGGTTGCCGGCCTGATCATGCGGAAAAATACGGAAGATAAGCTCCGGAAAGAACAAGCATACCTGGATCAGTTGTACCAGAGCTCCTCTGAGACAATCCTGATGATTGACAACAATGGGGTTGTTAAATCTATCAACAAAGAGTTCACCAGACTTTTTGGATATGAGGAGTCGGAGGCCATTGGGAAGAACATTGATGAAATGATTGTCCCCAGATACCTGAGTGATGAAGGAGTGCGAAACACCAATCGGGCCCTGACCAACGAACGGGTGGAGATGGAGTCGGTAAGACAACATAAAAACGGAATGCTCATTGATGTTTCTATCCTTGTGACTCCAATATTTATTGAAGGAGGGATTGTTGGCGCATACGGCATCTACAGGGATATTACAGATCGTAAGCGGATTGAAAAGAGTCTGATAATAGCCAAGGAGAAGGCAGAAGAATCTGACAGACTAAAATCAGCTTTTCTTTCCAACATGTCTCATGAAATCCGGACCCCAATGAATGCTATCCTCGGATTCTCCGGCCTGCGTTCTGACCCGGAATCCTCCGAGGAGGAAAAAAATGAGTATATCGAAATCATCAAAGAACGTGGGAACGATCTGATGCGTATCATCAGCGACATCATTGATGTGGCAAAAATTGAGTCGGGTCAGTTGAAGATCAGCATAAAAGATTGCAAAGTGAACCGACTTCTGGAAGATATACACACAACCTTCACCCAAATCAAACAAAAACAAGGAAAAAACAATGTTGACTTAATAATTCATCTTGAAGTCCCTGATCATGAATTTACAATTCTCACTGATCCCCAACGACTTCGCCAGGTCATTACGAACCTTGTTGAGAATGCTTTGAAATTTACCGAGAGTGGAGCAATTGAGTTTGGATACGCGATTAAGGAAGATGTTGGCATTGGGAAATCTATCGAATTCTTCATCGAGGATTCCGGGATCGGCATCCCGCAAGAGATGCATGCTGTTATCTTTGAGCGATTCAGGCAGGTTGATGACTCCCACACACGCACATACGGTGGTACAGGACTGGGATTGACAATCTGTAAAAATCTCACTCATCTGATGGGGGGAGAGCTTAACCTCCAGTCGGAAGTCGGTAAAGGAACCAGGTTTACTATTACGCTTCCAATGTGGACTATTAGCTCGCAGCGTGAAGAGCCTGCAGAGGATAAAACGAAAACGAAAGAGAGGGATTGGAAAGAAAAAGTCATCCTGATTGCAGAAGATGAAGAATCCAATTATACCTTCCTTGAGCATGTTCTTAAGCGGACCGGAGTCAAGTTGTTGTGGGCACAAAATGGCATGGAAGCCGTGAATATCGCACAAACCGAAAAAATTGATCTGATCCTGATGGACATCCGCATGCCAGGCATGGATGGCTATGAGGCTACTGAAATCATCAAGAAAGGGAACAAATCCCTCCCGATAATTGCGCAAACAGCTTATGCTCTCAAGGGTGAAAAAGAGCTAAGCATTGGCTCGGGATGTGACGCCTATATTTCAAAACCAATTGACATAATTGAATTGATGGGTCTGTTATCAACGCACTTGAAATGACCCCTTCAACCTCCTCGCGGGATCCCAGATATCTGATTCTAATAATTTTTATTGGAATCTCTGCTATCGTTGCAATAGGAGGATACTTTTATTATAACTACCGGAAAGAGTTACTTCGTGAAGAGAAGCTAAACGACCTCAAAGCTATTTCAGACCTGAAGGAGGCTCAGATCCTGAGTTGGAAAGCAGAGAGAATTGCTGATGCAAAAACAATATTCTATAATCCTTTCATGAGAAAGAATTTCAATAAAATCTTCGATCAACCTGCAGAAAATTTCCGTCCTGTTTTTTCTCCATTTATTCATACCGCTAAAGAAGAGTTTGGTTATCATAAGATTATCGTTTTTTCACGAACAGGAGATGTAATTGCTTCATCTAATCCCGACCAGGCGATATCCAAAAAAATAATTCAACAATATCTGGATATAAGCCTTAAGTCTGAGGAGATTTATTTCAGCGGATTCGAACTGGACAACGACAGTCTACCATTATTGAACCTTATCGTACCAATTGTTTTAGAGGGTAACTATGGAGGTTTCGCCCTTCTGCAACTTGACCCGGCACAATATCTTTTTCCTCTGATCGAGTTTTGGCCAACTCCCAGTGAATCTTCAGAGACTCTCATCTTCTCTGTTCAGGAGGATGATATTATCTTTTTGAACGAACTCCGGCATCAGCAACACTCTTCGTTCCGGGTAAAGATACCCCTCACTGAAGAAAAAGTAGCAGCCGTCATGGCTGTTGAGGGGATCCGTGGATTTGTGGAAGCAGAGGATTATCGTGGGCATGCCATCATTGCCTACTTGAAAAAGATTCCTGGAACTGATTGGTTTATGGTTGCAAAAACAGATCAGGATGAGATTTTTCAGCCGATGCAGCAGGAAGCTACTCTTATTTCGGCCATGATAATCCTGTTGGTGATCTTTACCGGCGTCATCTCCTATTTACTGTTCCGTAATTACCTTTCTTCATTTTTCATCAGGCAGGTAAGTGATGAGTTGGGACTGAAATCGGCCGAAGATATCGCCCTGCGAAAACGCCACGAAAACCGGATTCAAAAACTAAACCGCCTTTATGCTACCCTCATCAGCATCAACCAGGCCATAGTACGAAGTGATTCCAGGGAACAGATCATGCAGGAGTTATGCCTGATTCTTATCGAAAAAGGGGGCTACCGGATGGTTTCGATTGAACAGCAATTAGAGGGTAAAATATCCATTATTGCCAGTGCCGGGCATGTAGACGGGTATTATGATCAGGTTGAGATCTCTGCCAACAAGTCCCCAACCGGGGGCGGGCCTATTGGAAACGCTTACAAAACAAAAAAATATGTTGTGTGTCAGGATATCGAAAATGATCCCTTGACGGCACCCTGGAGGAGAGAAGCCTTACGCCGGAAGTATCGGTCATCTGCAGCATTCCCAATAATCTCACATGAAGATGTGACCAGTGTAATTAATATTTATTCTGATTCAGTCGGGTGGTTCGATGAAGAGGAGATCCATCTTCTGGAGCAATTTTCTTATGACATAGCATTTGTACTTGAATTTTTCTTCATCGAAAAAGAGAGGAAGGAATTCCGTGATGAGTTAGAGGCTTCTGAGGAGAGGTTTCAGCAGGTTTTTAATTCAATGAACGATGGAATAGCTATCCATGAGCTTGTGTATGATGATGAGAATAAACCGGTTGACTACCGGCTCCTTGATGTCAATCCGGTTTTTGAGGAGATTACCTCTATTCCGTACAAAACAGCGATTGGTTCCCTGGGGAGTGTTCTATACCAAATGACGCCACCGCCCTATCTGGATACATATGCTGAGGTGGTACAAACAGGAAAGCCCACTGTCTTTGAAGTTTATTATACTCCAATGGAGAAGCATTTCAGGATCTCATCGTTCTCACAACAAAAGGATCGTTTCACCACCGTTTTCCAGGATATTTCCAGTCAGGTGGAAGCGAGGGACTACCTGCAAAAGATGAATGTTGAGTTGGAAAAACGGGTAGCCGAACGAACCCTCATGTTGGA
>CALCGJ010000182.1 GCA_937900965.1 uncultured Bacteroidota bacterium
TGATATTATTCTTCAACTGGGAAAATCACCTGTCAACAGAAAATCAGAGCTGACTGAATTCATGGGGCAACACAATCCTGGCGATAATGTAGCAGTAAAGATATGGCGAGGCGGGGAGATCAAGGATATGCAGGTTACTCTGCACAATCGGGAAGAGACCACAGCTGTGGTAAATGACGGTAACTTGACTATTCATGGAGCAACGTTTGAGTCATTGACGGAAAGTGAGAAAAACAGATATGGCATAAAATATGGCTTCCGGATAACACGTCTTGAAAATGGCAAACTACGGGATGCAGGCATCCGGGAAGGGTTTATCCTGTTAGCTATTGACCGTAAACCGGTGCAATCGGTACCGGCCTTGAAGACGGCATTGTCGGGTAGCAGTGGTGGCGTCCTGCTGGAGGGCCTGTATTCAAACGGACTAAAAGCGTATTACGGAGTCGGTTTATAAATATTTAGAAAAAGTTTAAATAAATATTTTGAAATTCCGTTATATGATCGTAACTTGAGGGTGTAATGAGACAGTTAAAAATATCGAAATCCATAACTAACCGGGAAACCGCTTCTCTCGACAAATATCTGCAGGATATTGGGAAAGAAGATCTGATCACGGCTGACGAGGAGGTTCTTCTCGCACAGCGGATCAAGCAGGGGGATCAGGCAGCGCTGGAAAAGCTTTGCAAAGCCAATCTCCGGTTTGTGGTTTCGGTAGCCAAGCAATATCAAAACCAGGGACTAAGCCTACCGGATATGATCAACGAAGGCAACCTGGGTCTAATAAAAGCCGCAAAACGTTTTGATGAAACACGTGGATTTAAATTCATCTCTTATGCAGTATGGTGGATCCGCCAATCGGTACTTCAGGCACTGGCTGAACAGGCTCGCATTGTAAGATTACCATTGAACCAGGTAGGTTCATTGAGCAAGATGAATAAGATGTCGTCCCGATTAGAGCAGGTTTATGAACGTGCTCCTTCAGCTGATGAGATTGCCAGGGAGTTGGACATTCCCGAAAAAAAAGTGCGGGATTCCATGAAGCTGGGATCGCGTATCCTGTCGATGGATGCTCCACTTGATCAGAATGAAGATATGATGTTCCTCGATGTCTTTATCCCTGATGATTCACCCGGCACAGACGAGATCCTGTTGAGGGAGTCTCTGGCACATGAGATTCAGCGATCTCTAGCTACACTTTCGGAAAAGGAGAGGGAGATCATTAATATGTTTTACGGGATTGGCTACCCGCACAACTATACACTGGAAGAGATAGGCGACATTTTTGATCTGACCCGGGAACGGGTCAGACAGATCAAAGAAAAAGCAATCCGCCATTTGAAACACTCTTCACGGAGTAAATTGCTTAAAAACTACCTGGGGTAACAGGCGCTTTCCCGGAAGTTATCAACCAACTGTTAATAAGTAAACAGTATTAGTAACTATTTTTTCTTTTTGAGGTTTGTGCTTAAAGAAAAATCATATATTTGCCGTATAATTCATTTGTGAATGATTAAACAACGCAAACGGCATTTCTTGATTTTCCTGCCTATCTGGATCATTCCCGTGTTCCTGATCACCTTTGGGTCGTTGATCAACTTTCACCAGAACAGGATCTGGGGTAAGCAATTGATGCCTCACTCCTTCGTTGCTCCGAGAGATAAAGCCAAGATCGTCAAGATCCAGGATGTTAAAAACCAGATTACCGATTTCTATACTTCTGAAACTGTAGATGAGACAGCTCTCTACTGTACGGTAATCAAGGTCAATTTTACAATTACATCCGATAATACAGATTTCCGGTTTCTGATGGCTGCTTCCTTAAGGGGCCCTCCTGTTGCGTAATTAATTCCCAATTTTTTTCTTTTGTTTCCAAAGTAACAATCATCCTGATGTTATGTATGGAATAGATTACAGAAAAATAAGTATCAATTTATAAATGTCTCGTATAATGAAAAGAAATCTACTCTCTATCGCCAGCGGAATTGTCCTGATGTTCATCGGGACAACAGGAGCAGCGCAAATCCCGATGTTACCCCAAACCGTTTCCATGGGACCGGGATATGCCAATGAAGTTTACTATCAGTTTTCTACAGGGAATACAACCACGGCCGCCCGTAATACATGGGATATCTCGTTCAGGACAATGATCATGAGCTCAAGTATCCTGATCAACGACGGATCTAGCACTGTCCTGTGGTCATATCCATATGCCGATACTTCGGGCTGGGCAACACTTGACACGTTTGGATTGTCAACCTGGACACCGATGTATAACGACCCAACTGATTGGGAAAACGGCGCTTTCAGCAGGTATGCCACTGCACATCCCGATTATGGCTGGGGTATATACAATATGGCCACCCATGTTCTTGTTGGAGATTCCCTCTTCGTTATCCAACTTGTAGACGGCACCTTTAAGAAGTTGTGGATTATTGAGAAGAATTCCCCGACCAATACCTACATCTTTCGCTATGCAAACCTCGACGGTTCCGATCCTCAGGAAGCTGTTGTCGACTGTGGTGAATATCTCGATAAGGATTTTGTGGGTTTTAACATGCAAACAAATATGGTCGTAGATTACCAGCCGGTAAGTACAAGCTGGGACATCCTGTTTACGAAGTACATGTCTGTTCAACCTAACGGTGATCCTTATCCTGTGACAGGTGTTCTGACCAATCCTGTGGCCGTAACGAAAAAATATTACCCTGTCACTCCTGATTATAATGATTGGGAGGTAGCTCCCTGGGACAGTACCCGTTCAAACATCGGATGGGATTGGAAGACCTTCAGCATGACTTCGATGACATATGTGGTAAATGATTCCATGGTCTTTTATGTACAGGATACAGCTACGGATGTCTACCGTCTGAAATTTACGGGATTCGAAGGTACATCAACAGGGAATATCGACTTTGGAAAAGCTAAAGTATCTCCTACCGGCATCAGTGATCAAAAACAATCGGACATCCGGGTCAACCTGTTCCCGAATCCGGCCACCGATTTTATTCAAATCGATATAGTAGCCCTGAAGCCGTTGAATGAAAACATAACCATTTCACTTCTTGATTTAACTGGCAGATCTATACGTACAGAACAATTCCCCTTTGGGCAAAGTCATATAACCTTGAATATTCAGTCTCTCTCTCCCGGAGCCTACCTGTTGATGGTCTCCTCCGGTAATACTCTCTCTCTCAATAAATTTATCAAACAGTAAGCATGTCAAAAAGACACTTTGGTATAGGCGTCTTTTGGTTTTTGTTGGTAGTCCTGCTGACCGGGGAGCAATCCTTTGGTCAGCAGGCTTTTGTTACTGTGCTTGACCAGAAAAGCAATGAGCCAGTTGCATTTGCCCATGTCTGTTTCGAAGGATTGAAAAGCGGAAGCCCCAGGTATTGCACTACAACAATGGAAGGGAAGGCACTGAATGATGTACAAGAGATTTCGAAACTAGCCATTTCATTTGTCGGGTATAAAACATTTTATGATACAATTAAACCAGGTCAATCCATCGACGTCCGGTTACAGCCTACGGTTTTAAATATGGATGAAGTGGTGGTTACCGCTCAGTATACGCCCGAACGGGCAGACAAGTCAATTTACAAGGTGTCGGTGATCAATTCCCGCCAAATCGAGCTGAAAGCTGCCGTTAACATGGCCGACCTGCTGAAAGATCAGGTAAGCATGAATGTGCGGCAGGACGGCGTGTTGGGGACGAGTCTGAACATACAGGGACTCTCTGGTGAAAATGTGAAATTCCTGATGGATGGAGTCCCTATGATCGGTCGGATGAATGGCAATTTTGACCTCAACCAGATCAATCTGAATAATGTGGATCATGTAGAAGTGATTGAAGGGCCAATGTCGGTCATTTACGGGAGTAATGCCCTTGCCGGAGTGGTCAACATCATAACAAAAGAGAACAAATCGGCCAACCTCAGTACTGTGGCCAATGCCTATGTGGAGTCGGTGGGCACCTACAATTTTGATGCTAGTGTTGGTATGAAAATAAAGAGCCAATCGTTTGGGATAGCTGGTGGCCGCAACTTCTTTGGAGGTTATTCCCCCCCATCCGTTACTGGTCGATCCCTGGTGTTTAAACCCCGGCGTCAGTATTTTGCTGATGGATACTATGCCTACACGTTGAAAAAACTGAAGATGAAAGTTGGAGCCGATTATTTCAATGAACTGCTGCAGGATAGAGGCAACCTCCAGCCCCCTTATTACGAAAAAGCATTTGACTCCTACTTTACAACGGTCCGTTACAATTTCAGACTGGATCTGAACTGGCATCTCTGGCGATCCCATGTTTTTAACCTGATCACTTCCTATTCGGCTTACAACCGGATCAAAGAGACCTTCCTCAAGGACCTGACCACCCTCACAGAGGTCAAAACCCAGGATCCCGAACAACAGGATACTACCTATCTCAGAACCTACATGGGAAGAATGACCATGGCAAAAAACAATCTTGAGAAGAAATTCAATTATCAGCTTGGCATCGACCTGAACTATGAGACCGGTTCCGGTAAAAGAATTCTGGATAACGAACAGGCGATTGGTGATTATGCAGCTTTCTTTAGCGTGAAGTGGGATCCGGTAAAGGTATTATCTCTGCAACCGGGTATACGGTTTATCTACAATACCAAATACAAGGCACCACTGGTTTATGCGCTGAGTGGGAAATGGGACATCACAGAGCCTGTTTCTCTCAGGGTTTCCTATTCCAGGGGGTTCAGAGCTCCTTCTATCAAAGAACTGTACCTCTTTTTCAAGGATGTTAACCACAACATCCAGGGGAATCCCGACCTGAATGCAGAAACATCCAACAATGTCAACCTCAATCTTAAGTATGCAGTAGAAAACAGGAAAACCGCCTATGAGCTGGAAATCAGTGGATTTTACAATGCATTGAAAAACATTATTACACTTGCACAGGTTCCGGGGGTTGGGAGTGACCTCAACTATACATACGTAAACCTCGACAAATACAAGACCACCGGAGGCCAGGTGAATGCTGTCTTTTCTCTCTATCCTTCCTTCAAACTGGCAGCCGGGTTATCCGTGACCGGCATCAATGTGGAGATGGCAGACGGGACAAATACAGGAGGCTTCAAATTCTCTACGGATATCAATTCCAATGCGTCATACCGGTTTGTGAAACCGGATCTTACACTTGCTCTCTTATATAAATATACGGGAAAGAAGCCTCAGCCTTTCTTTGATGCGGATACACTCTCCCTTGGATATATAGATGGATATAATACCATGGATTTCACGATTACGAAGGGATTCTGGAAAAACAGGATCCGGCTCTCATGCGGATTAAAAAATATCTTTAATAATCAGATCATTCCGTCTACAGGATTGGGTGGCGGAGGCCATGGAAGTGGTGGGGGAGAAGGCGTTGCAATTGGGTACGGAAGGACGGTGTTTTTCCGCTTTACATTTAATTTTAACCAGTACAAATGATCCGTTTAAAGCCTTTATGGACTCTTTCCCTTCTTCTGACAGTATTGCTTGCCGGGTGTTTCAAGGAAGATGAGAGAGTTACTCCCTACCCGCGTGGAGACGCTAAAAGTGATACGATCGCAATGACTCAGACCTATAAGTACCAGGTCTATTTTGATCTTGATTCCATTGGGGAGGTAAGTACTAACCCGAAAATGGAGAGTGATCTCGCCTTTGAATGCAGTCAGGCAGGGTGGCATATTTTATTGAACAGTGCCAG
>CALCGJ010000183.1 GCA_937900965.1 uncultured Bacteroidota bacterium
AGAACTGGGAAAACGAACGGAAAAACTGGTCAGCTCCACTCGCAATGCACCCGGTTGATCCGAACATCCTCTATTTCGGAACATACCGTGTGTGGAAAACATTCAACAAAGGGAATAGCTGGTCAGCAGTCAGCGAAGACCTTACCCAGGGTATTGACCAGTACTTTCATACCATCACAACAATTGCCATCTCTCCTCTTGATCCCTCCATCGTCATTGCCGGTGCCGGGGATGGTAAGGTTCATGTGTCAACCAACAACGGACTCATCTGGACAGATATCTCTGCAGGATTACCCGAAAGGTGGGTGACCCGCGTAGCACCTGATCCATTTGATGCCCAAACAATCTATGTCACGCTATCCGGATTTCGATGGGATGAACCACTTGCACATGTTTACAAATCGACTGACCTTGGACAAAGCTGGACAGCCATCTCCGGGAACCTTCCTGAGTTCCCTGTTAACGACATCGTACTGGATCCTGATATTCCCGATAAAATCATTGTAGCAACAGATGCCGGCATGTACGGCACCACTGACGGGGGAATTATCTGGAGCTGGATTTGGTCGGATCTTCCAGCGGTTCCCGTATATGCGCTCAAGATACATGCTCCAACGCGGACACTGGTGGCCGGAACTTACGGGCTTTCTACCTATTCAGCAGATCTGGATAATATTTTGGTTGGGGTGAGTGAAGTGAAATACAGAAGAGAAAGTCGCTTGACTGTGAATCCAAACCCCGTTTCAAACAGCAGTTCACTTCAGTTCTTTCTCCCGAATCCGGATAATCTGACCTGCTCCATAATCAGGATGGATGGAAAATCCATTGGTTCTGATTTAAAAATTACCGGCAACCTGCAGAGAGGAGAACATTCCATCCAGATTCGGGATATCATTGATATTAACCAGGTTCCTGCAGGGATCTACCTGGTGGTGCTTGAGGGAAATCTAACCAGGATTTCAGGGAAAATTGTCGTGTTGTAATCCGTAGAGACGAGGCATGCCTCGTCTCTACATGCATGCCCTGTAGAGACGAGGCATGCCTCGTCTCTACAGGATATTAACCTCCGGTTCTAATAAAATTCCAAATCTGGAAACCACCGATTGCCGGATCATCATTGCGAGGTTCTGAATCTCTTGTCCGGTTGCATTTCCATAATTTACCAGCACCAGGGGTTGCTCCTGATGAACTCCGGCATCACCGATCCGTTTACCTTTCCAGTCACATTGCTGGATAAGCCAGGCTGCGGCCAGTTTCACCCCATTTGAGTCCGGGTAGCTGACAATCTCAGGGTATTGGATTTTGAGCCCTTCGAACTGGTCGGACCGGATCACCGGGTTTTTAAAGAAACTACCCGCATTTCCAATCACACCAGGATCGGGTAGTTTGTTTCTCCGGATCCGACAAACAACCTCACGCACATCCTTAATCGTTGGGGAGGTTATTCCTGATCTCTCCAACTCCTTACGGATGGAGCCGTATTCGATATTTGGAACCGGGTTCCGGGAGAGGCGGAGTGTGACATTGAGGATGAGATACTGACCGCGAAGGGTAGTTTGAAAAACACTATTCCTGTAGCCAAACCAGCACTCTTCCCTTGAAAAAACTTTCTTCTCCCCGGTCTCTATGTGAACCGCTTCGAGCTCCCCGAAGACCTCTTTCAGCTCCACACCATATGCACCTATGTTCTGAATAGGCCCGGCTCCGGTCCGACCCGGGATCAGGGAGAGGTTTTCAATCCCTCCCCACCCCTTCCCGACACAATAAGCAACTACATCATCCCAAACCTCACCGGCAGATACCCTGATCGTGATTGAATCAGCATCATCTTCCTTAATAATAATACCTTTGGTATTGACCCTGATTACGGTACCCGGGAAATTTCCGGTAAAGAGAATATTGCTGCCGTCACCCATGATCATCAAAGGGCGATGATCCTTTGTAAGTGAAGCCAGGAGAGGAACGGCATCCTCTTCATGCGCTAATTCAACAAAGTAATTGGTATTGACATGAATGCCAAATGTATGATCGTACTGAAGAGATCTCTGTTCCTGAATCACCATAGTGGATCAAAAGTATAAAATTATTTTCACCCGGAGCATCATGGAACTTGATCATAAATTAGTGGCAAAAGCGTTATATTAGCGATAAATTTCATCCGGTATGATAAAGTGACAGAGGTATCAGCCGATGAAAATGCGTACTAAAAACTAACACGATGACAGGAGAATCTGTAGATATACAGCAAGACCAGTTAAAAAAGCTGAAATTACTTTTTCCGGAAGCCATTTCAGAAGGAAAAATTGACTGGGAAAAACTTCAGGCAACGCTCGGAAAAGAAAATATTGAATTCCTAAATGAGCGTTATGTTCTGAATTGGGCGGGAAAATCAGAAGCGTTTAAGGTTTTGCAACAATCCACCACGGCAACGCTGAAACCCGCTCCCGAAGAATCCATAAATTTTGACACCACCGAACACGTTTTTATTGAAGGCGAAAACCTTGAAGTGCTGAAGGTACTGCAGAAAGCATATTACAATAAAATAAAGTGTATCATCATCGACCCGCCATATAACACAGGAAACGACAGTTTCATCTACCCCGACAGTTTTAAGGAAAGCAAAGAGGAGTACCAGAAACGAATTGGCGAAAAAGACGAAGAAGGATATTTGCTCAAAGAGGGATTCTTCCGCAAAAACAGCAGGGACAGCGGACACTATCACAGCAACTGGCTAAGTATGATGTATCCCCGATTGTTCCTTGCAAAAAATTTATTACGCGATGATGGAGTAATTTTCGTTCACATTGATGATAATGAAGTCCATAACCTACGTTTACTGATGAATGAGATTTTTGGTGAGGAAAACTTTTTAGTTTCTCTTATCAGAAGAACAAAAAGTGGAGGAGGAAGTGCATCCCACCACTTTGCAATTGAGCATGATTATGTACTGGTATTTTCGACGAATAAAAACTCTTTAGGGAAATTATTCCTTCCTCACGATGAAGATTATATAAAAAGATATTCAGAACAAGATGAAATTGGAAAATATTTTTGGGACACATTTGAAAGATCATACACAGCAACGAAGCCATACCTTATTACTGCTCCTGATGGAAGTCAACTTAAAGGTAATTGGTTTAGAAGTGAAGGAAGATTTAAGAAGGACTATGAGAATGGAGAAATTAGAATTTTTTTGAAAAAAGATGGAAAATGGTCTGTTCAGTTTAAACAAAGAATTGCTGAGGGGAAAAAACCACGTTCAATACTAAATGAAACGGAGTTCAAATCTGGCCAAGAAGATCTAGGAAAATTAGAAATGACAGATCTTTTTTCGTTTCCCAAAACAAGCTATCTAATAAAGCATTTAATTCAAGGTGTAATTGAGAATGAAGATATTGTATTAGATTTTTTCGCCGGTTCCGGCACAACTGCCCAGGCCGTGTTAGAACTTAACAAAGAAGATGGTGGCAGCCGGAGATTTATTTTAGTTCAACTGCCAGAGAAATGCGATGAAAGCAGCGAAGCCTTTAAAGCTGGTTACAAAACCATTGCCGATATAAGCAAAGAGCGAATACGAAGGGTCATCAAAAAAATTCAAAATTCAATTGAAGAAGCTAAAAAGAAAAAAGTAGGCGAATTGCCACTCGAAACTGCCAACTGCCAACGGACAACTGATTTAGGTTTCAAAGTCTTCAGACTCTCCCCTTCCAATTTCAAAATATGGAGAGGCGATGAAATCACGGAGGAAAATCTGGAAGCACAGTTAGATGCTTTTACCAATCCAGTTAGGGAAGGAAGCGAAAAGGAAAACATGCTTTACGAGTTAATCCTCAAAGCAGGGTATCTGCTTACCGACAACGTGGAACACCTCACCCCCACCTCTCCAAATGAAGAAGGGGGTTATTATTCCGTGAATGATGGGGAACTAATCATTGCATTGGAGGAGATGAATCAAAACCTGATTGATGCTATTATCTCGGCCAAACCGAAAAAAGTGATTGCGTTTGATCAGCTTTTCACCGGCAACGACCAACTGAAAACAAATACGGTGCTGCAGATGCGGGATGCGGAGATTGATTTTAAAACGATATAAGATGACCTTTTTCCTGACGTCAGGAAAATGGTATGATAAATTAAAAATTATGCTCTATGAAATCGGAATTAATTAAAGAACTCACAGGAAGTTTTGAACTGGCAGTTCAGCATACAGAAGATATTGAATTCTGGTTTGCGCGTGATCTGCAAATTCTATTGGGTTATAGCAAATGGGAAAATTTTGTTAATGCCATTGAGAAAGCAAAAATTGCCTGCACCAATGCCGGTCAGCAGGTTGTTGACCATTTTGTTGACGTCAGCAAAATGGTTGATCTCGGTTCCGGAAGCAGGAGAGAGATTGATGATGTAATGCTTACACGATATGCTTGTTATCTCATCGCACAAAACGGAGACCCCAGGAAGGAACAGATCGCTTTTGCAATGAATTATTTTGCCGTTCAAACCCGCAGACAGGAGATCCTTGAACAGCGTATTAAAGAATGGGAACGCTTGCAGGCTCGGGGAAAACTGAGTCTATCCGAAAAAGCTTTGTCAGGAATAATTTATGAAAGAGGAGTCGACAACCGGGGGTTTGCCCGGATAAGAAGTAAAGGAGATAAAGCATTGTTCGGGGGATTTTCCACCTACCAGATGAAAAGCAAACTGAATGTTCCCAAAAACCGGCCGCTTGCCGATTTCCTTCCCACAATAACAATCAAAGCGAAAGATTTTGCTACGGAAATCACCAATTTCAATATAGAGAAAGATGATCTGAAAGGCGAGCAAAAAATCACGCAGGAGCATATTAAAAATAATCTTGGTGTAAGAAAATTATTGGATGAAAGAGGTATAAAACCCGAAAATCTTCCTGCAGAAGAAGACATTCAAAAGCTGAAACGACGACTTGAATCGGACAATAAAAAATTGTTGAAGGATGGCAAGAAGCTGAAAGGGAAAAAAGGGAAATAACGTTTATGAAACTACATTTTGACAGCAAACAGGAATTTCAGCTTGAGGCCGTAAAAGCCATTACCGATATTTTTGAAGGACAGCCTTTGAGTGGTGGCGACTTTGAGTTTTCGATTGGTCAGTCGGGAGCATTGCTTACTGAAAACGGATTTGGCAACAAATTGGATTTTTCACAGCTTAGCCAGTTGACGGAAAACATTCAGCGTGTACAGAACAATAACAGCCTGAAAGTTTCAACTAAAGATGAAATCATAAGCAACGGATGGAATTTTTCTGTTGAAATGGAAACAGGCACAGGTAAAACGTATGTCTATCTCCGCACCATTTATGAACTGAATAAGCTTTATGGTTTCAAAAAATTTGTCATTGTTGTCCCTTCGATTGCCATCCGCGAAGGTGTAATGAAGAATCTCGAAATTACAGAAGAACATTTTCAGAATCTTTATGACAAAGTTCCAATAACTTCTACTGTTTATGATAGCCGGAAAGTTTCCAATTTAAGAGGTTTTGCATCTGCAAATACCATTCAGGTATTAGTCATCAACATTGATTCATTTGCAAAAGATGAAAACATAATCAATAAGCCAAACGATAAACTCACCGGGAAAAAACCGATTGAGTTTATTCAAAGTTGCAAGCCGATCGTGATTGTGGACGAACCACAGAATATGGAAACGGAAATCCGCAAACGGGCAATTGAGAATTTAACACCGCTTTGCACGCTTCGTTATTCTGCAACACACACGAACCTTTACAATCTGATGTATTCGCTCAATCCGGTTAAAGCCTATGATCTGGGGTTAGTGAAACAGATAGAAGTTGATTCTGTTTTGAGTGAAAATGATTTCAACTCTTCATTCCTCCAATTGGAAAATATCACCCGAACCGGTAATGCAATCAAGGCGAGAATTAAAATTGATGTAATCACAAATAGCGGGATAAAAAGAAAATCCGTTTCGGTAAATGGCCGAAACCTTGACTTATTCCTGCTATCAAACAGAAATGAAAAATACGATGGACTAAAAATCTATGAAATTGATTTCGGCGCTGAGCAAATCGAGCTTAGCAACGGGATCGTTTTAAAGAAAGGCGAAACCCAGGGCGGGATGAACGATGAAGTAATGCGTTTTATGCTGAGTAAAACCATCGAGGAACATCTGAAAAAAGAAAAAAACTACAAAGACAAAGGAATTAAAGTTCTTTCGCTTTTTTTTATTGACAAAGTGAAGAATTATCGTGAATATGATTCCAACGGAAATCCCTTCAAAGGCAAGTTTGCTCAATGGTTTGAGGAAATTTATCAAAAGGAAATATCCAAACCTGTTTATGCGGGTTTACTACCTTATCCGGTTGACGACATACATAACGGATATTTTTCGAAAGACAACAAAGGCAGAGTCAAAGATACAGGGGGCGAAACACAATTGGATGATGACACGTACAAATTGATCATGCAGGATAAAGAAAAACTGCTTGATATAAATGTTCCGCTTCGTTTCATATTCAGCCACTCAGCGTTACGTGAAGGCTGGGACAATCCCAATGTATTTCAGATTTGCACCTTGAACGAAACTAAATCGGAAATAAAAAAGCGACAGGAAATTGGGAGAGGATTACGCTTGTCAGTAAATCAGGACGGACAAAGGATCTTTGACCGCACAATCAACAAACTTACTGTTGTTGCAAACGAACGTTATGATGATTTTGCAAAAGCATTACAAAAAGAGATTCAGGAAGATTGCGGAGTCGATTTTTCAGGCAGAACAAAAAACAAGAATGACAAGAAGAAATTAAATTACAGAAAAGGCTTTGAAGCAGACCCTCAGTTTTTGCAGATTTGGGAGAAGATAAAATTTCAAACTAAATACAACGTCAATTACGATACAGAAAAACTAATTACGCTTGCTGCCAATGCAGTGAGCAAAATGGATGAAACGAAAAAGCCGACAATCAGATCAACTAAGAAAAAAGTTTTGATTACGGATGAAGGCGTGGCAGGACAATTAGTAAGCGACAGTGCAAATGACGATTACGGATTTGATTTTGAAATACCTGATATGCTTGCTTACATACAAAGCAAAACGGAATTGACACGCAGGACCATTTTGGAGATACTGAAAAATTCAAAACGGCTGAATGATGTATTGCTAAACCCACAGTTGTTTATGGACAATGCGGTTTCAAAAATCAACGGGGAATTACACCAGCTAATGATTGCTGGAATTAAGTATGAAAAGATCGGAACCAGTATTTACGAAATGACTTTGTTTGATGATAGTGGTTTTGAAATTTTCATCGACGAATTTACTCACACAGTAAAAGACAGTTCAAAGACAATTTATGAGAACTACATGCCGCTTGACAGTGGTATAGAAAATCAATTTGCAAAGGATTGCGAGAGTAGTGAGCAGATTGAATTCTATTTTAAACTCCCCTTCTGGTTCGAAATCAAAACTCCCATCGGACAATATCGTCCTGACTGGGCAGTAGTTTTCAAAGGTGAAAAGAAAATTTACTTTGTTGCCGAGACAAAATCGGTTGGACAGGAATTGAGAGGAAGCGAGAAATTGAAAATTGATTGTGGCAAAGCACATTTTGAACAGTTTGATGAAGTAAAATTCAAAGGTCCGATTTCATCGGTTATAGAATTGAACAACTAGACTAAATGCCAACCTTAAAAGCAATCGTCTGCGTTACCAATGACCTTACCACCGATCAGCGTGTGGACCGCACCTGCGTAACCCTGAAGGAACTTGGCTTTTCGGTGGTTCTGGTAGGCCGGAATATGAAGCGAAGCCTGACCCTGGTTCCCCGTACCTACGAGATGCACCGGATGCAGTTGTGGTTCAGCAAAGGGCCCCTGTTTTATGCCAACTACAATCTCAGCTTATTCTTCTATCTTCTCACACACAAAGCAACCCTGATAGTCTCCAACGATCTCGACACCCTCCTGGCCAGTTTTCTGGGATACCGTATTAAAAACTTCCTCCCCCTCTCCTCAAGGAGAGGGGGCCGGGGGGTGAGGTCATCCCCTGAAGGGGGCC
>CALCGJ010000184.1 GCA_937900965.1 uncultured Bacteroidota bacterium
AATAGGTGTAATTCGGATTATTCCCTCCAACATTGAATCCATTCACTTGCCATTGATAGCCCGGCATATTACCACCGTTTGTTGATGTTGCGGTGAAGGTGACCGGGATTCCTCCACAAATTGGGTTGGCAGAAGGTGTGATGGTGATACCAACGGGTAATAATCGGCTTACAACCATGTTTATTGTTTCACTGGTTGCTGGATTGTTGGTTGTACATTGTTCGCTGGATGTCAGAATACAGTATATCTGATCACCTGATGACGGGATATAATTGTAGGTTGAATCATTCGTGCCAACTGGAAATCCATTGACGAACCACTGGAAAACTGGCAGATTCCCCTTGTTGGCGGTAGATACAGTAAATATCGCGGCTTCACCTTCACATACCGGATTTGCTATTGCTGAGATGGAGATGGATACAGGTAAGTTTGGATTGACGGTCACACTGATAGCATTTGATGCAGCCGGATTATTCGCAGTACAGCTGGTATTTGATGAAGTCAAAACACAAGTAATAGTATCCCCATTGATTGGTATATAGGTGAATATGGAATCATTTGTTCCCTGATTTAATCCATCGACTTTCCATTGAAAAGACGGAGTGGTTCCTCCATTGATGGTTGTGGCATTATACGTTACAGGCGTTCCGTCACATATTGAATCAACGGAAGCTGAAATCGATATGTTTACAGAATCGCCGGGAGTGACTGTTACAAGATAAGGAACCGAATCGCCAATACAATTGCTAATCGCAGGAGTGATCCAATAGGTAACCGTTTCCGGGATAGATCCCCTATTAGTAAGAACCTGATCAATTGTATCTCCTGAACCTGGGGAGAAGCCAGTTACCAGTGGTGAAGATCCAATGGCAGTCCAGGAAAAGGTCGCATTCGGCATGTTTGAAGTTAACGGAATGCCGGTTGATTCTCCCGAACAAATCGATGTGGAAAGCGGGCTGTTTGTAACGACCGGCGGGATGGTGAGCGACAACTGCATCGTATCCCTGCCGGTACATCCGTTTATTGATGTAACGGCTACGGTATATATCCCTGATTGGTTTAAGGTCACAGTCTGTTCAGTGGAAGAAAATCCGGGTGGAATGCTTACCCATTCATACGTGCATCCTGAACAAGCCCCAGCATCCAGAGTAATTGTATCTCCTTGGCAGATAGTTTGATCCGGACCCAGCAGGGGTAGTGGAGTCTCATGAATTTCCACGGTTAGCCAGGCAGTATCGAATCGTTTGTCGTTGTGCCTGATGATAAGCATGACATTGTATGAGCCAGCAGTAATGTAAACGTGCGAAGGATTGAGTTCGTTGGAGATATTCGCAGCTCCGGATGCTGGATCACCAAAGTTCCAGTAAGCGCTGTCGGCCGGAGGCCAGATAGTGGCTGAAAAAATTACAGGAATGTCTTCACAATGACCGGTGGAATGAGGATAGACGTAGTAGCGTTGGAGGAATTGAGGGAAACCATACCATGATATATTGCCATTCAGACCAAGAATGTGCCGCTGAAAATCACAACCAACACCCCTAACTTCCGGATGGTTAATGACTCCGATTGAATCTACTCCAGCTACCGTAAAATAAATCTTTCCATCAGGCCCAAGTTGTAGTCCTGAGTACTCTTCAGTTTGTCCTATGAAAACAGCACTTTGAACGAATCCAGTAGAATCGGTTATTGAGAGATCATACTGGTATATATCAGAAACATTGCTATATTCTTTGCCGATATAAAGGCATCGTGCATTCAGTGAAAATTCAGCTCGTTCATTACCTCCATATGCAGGGGGATAACTGAATAAAAATAAAGGTGTGATTGCTCCTGTTTCAGTATTAAAATTACACAACTCTGCAATTGTATCATACATACATATTAGCTTTGAACCGTCAGGTGAAACCTTAATTGCTCTTAAAATCGTTCCCTGTCCAATTGAGTAGTTTAAAGTAAATAAACTATAGCTTACGACAGGAGTTAAGTTTATACCTGAGGATGAAACTTTGTATGATAAGAACTCATTACTATTGATAAACTTTCTAACTATAATCCATGTTTCTCTATTGTTTTTATGTCTTGTTGCTGTTAATGCCATGGTTGTTTGTTCAGCTCCAGGAACTTGAATGTTCTTTTGACCTGAAGCGATACCTCCTAAACCACCGTCAAGACTCAAATCGACTAATGAATAACACAATCCTTTGGGATTAGGATTACCAATGGGATCATAATAACTATCCATCGTAAATAAATAATAAAGGCTATCATCCATCATCGATTGGACGATAAAACATGGCTGCTGAACCATATCTGTAGACTCCAATCCAGATCCATTCATCATGATCACATGGTTACGGTTATACACATTGTAATGGTCTGAGTAGAATAGTAAGCCTCCCAACGAATCCGATACTACAGAAGGGCAGTTAATAGAAAAAAAAGAACCTGCACAATTTGTTAGGACAGAAGGGGAGCCGGAATTGAAAGTAATTCCGGCTCCATTTCCAAAATACCAATTGTTGAACTCGCCCTGAGCAATAATGATGTCGGGTGAATAGTTGCAAAAAATAATTAATAAAATTGCCAGTTTGAATCCAAATTGCACTACAGATTAATTTTATTAACAATTAGTCGGACAATGTGACATCTAAAGTATAGTCGCAGTCATCTAAATCATAATAATGCATAGGACCTTCCTGATCAGAGCCGCAACATTCTGGATCTTCCTCTTGCCTGCAAACGGGCACAGTTACAGTATAAACTGGTGAGATATAATCCAAAGGAAGCTCAGAGCATGAATAAGTCAGGTCGTTAGTGGTTCCATCACTTAGGTTATAAAATGTATGCACACAATAAGAATTTCCTGAATATACGACTGAAACCCTTGCAGCATATTTACCATTCCATTCACCAGAACAATCATCAGTAATATTTAAATCAAAACAAACATCAATAGATTGACCACTTGAAATTCCGGCAAAAGTTAATGAGAACAATGCCAGGAATACTATTTTTAAAAAATATGACTTCATAATTGATAAATTTAAAATTAAACAATATTTTAAAATGCTACCAATCATAATAACGCTGAGGCTAAACGAATATAAATTTCCACAATTTTACAGGCGGCTCGCAGGAAAATATATCGTATCTTTGCCTCTTACCTCCTTTCTTTTTGATTGATTAATATATGTTAACGCTGTATAGTCTTTCATTTAGAGAGGGGGTTTGTTTTTCAAATTCTGTGATGTAAAGATAAGGCAAAAGAATTCATTATACAAATATATTGGGAAATATTTATCTGCGCATCATATTCCGTAATACACACATATACAATTATATATGAAATAATAAAAAAAAAATACTATAAAATAAAGATGAAATACTTCAGTTTAGCTGAACTGAAATGTTATGTTTTCATGACGAATGTCAGGGTGTAACAAAAACGATGTTAGCAGGAAGAATCTCGAAAACCCGCCTGGTGTATAACGGTTACGTATATGAAACGTTTGGCATTTCGAAGCACATTCCTGTCAAGTTACAACGACTTTTGATACGGGCTGAAATGTTCGATAACCCACTGACTGCCAAATGTTTTATATGCGATGTTATAGCCATGTGCATTTTTAGTCATCAAACCCTGCTTTTGACATTCTTGCTTGATGCCATAATTTTATTGCTGATTACTGAAAGTTAATCTTACTGTTGCTCCCTTTTGCTGGTTATTGGAAATTTCAATCTGGCCCTGGTGGGCATCCATGATAAGCTTTACCAAAAGGAGGTTCAAACCGGTATTTTCGTCAATGTGCTTTTCTGCATTAACAAAAGGCAGGTAAGGATTGTCAAGAATCTTCGGATTGAAACCACTACCATTGTCAATGAATTCGCAAACCGTTGATTGTTGATCAGCAAACACTCTGATAACCACATCCCCGCCAACGGAAGAATATTTAACCGAATTTTCAACAAGACTCTGAAAACAGATAGTAATTAATTCTTCATCACCATTTAAGAAATGAAATGTGCCGAGCGGTTGAAATTTAATAGTAATATTTTTTTTATCAATTTTTTCCTTAAGGTGTGAGGTTGTTTTGCTTAAGAGTGCATCGAGGCGAACATTTTCATTTTGAATTTTGAATTTACCTGCTTTCAGTTGTGTGATGAGTAAGGCCTGGTATGAAAACTGCTCCAGCCTTTTTGCTGATTCGTCAATGTAATGGAGATATTCAACCAATTCTGGCGAATCAATTTTGTCTTTAAGAATGTTAGTAAAACCCAAAATCCCGTTTAGCGGGGTTCGGAGTTCGTGACTTATAAGCTTAAGGAAATCACTTTTACTTTTATCGAGTAAAGCAAGCTCTTTATTGGCATTATCAAGGTTTCTGTTGGAAAGCTCAAGGTCGAATGTCCTTGCTTTTACTTTTTCCTCCAGTATCTGATTCTGGTTTTCGAGTTGCTGATGCAGATAACGGGTCTCAATCAGGTTGTTTATACGAAGTCTCACTTCAGAAAGGTCGAATGGCTTGCTAAGAAAATCCTTTGCCCCGTACGAAAGTGACCGGAGTTTGGCTTCAGGGGTAATGTCGGCGGTAAGAATTAGTATTGGCAGATAGCTTTGGGGAGGAGCTATGGAATGTATTTCAGCCATCACTTCAAACCCACTCAGGTAGGGCATCATTAAATCGAGCAGGATTAAATCGGGGTTAAATGATTTGAATAAGTCAACCACCATTCGCGGGTCGGTAGTAGATTGGACATTTCTGTATCCCGTTTCTTCCAGCAGTCCTTCCAGAATATCAATGTTCGCTTCCTTATCATCCACAATAAGGATTTTTGCGTTTTTTAATGTTGAATCAATCATGTTCTTTTGTGTTTAAAATGTGTAAAAAATTAAATGGCAGTGTGTTGTTCAATGGTTCTCAGAAAAAGAACTACATCCAGCGGCTTTGTCAAATAGCCTGTAGCGCCGGCTTTCATCAATTTATCAATCTGAAACGACATGGCATCGGCGCTGATAATAATGACCGGGATTGATTTTGTGTGTTCATCGGCCAACAGTTGCGCTAAAACTTCTATTCCATTTATGTCGGGTAAATCGAGATCGAGCAGTATTAAACCGGGTTTGTGCTTTTTTGCCAGTTCTATGGTTTTTTTTCCGAATTTCGAAGTTACCAGAAGGATTTCCGGACGATGTTCCGCAAAAACCTCTTCAATAAGTTCAATGTTCGAACGATTATCCTCGATGTAAAGAATTGTTGATGCAGTGTTGGTTACCTGCAATACAGGTGTTGTTGTTCCTATTGATTGAATTGCTTCATCAGTTAGATTTTCGGCCTGAGGCAACTCAATCCAGAAGGTACTTCCAACTCCGGCTTCACTCTCAACCCCAACCGTACCGCCCATGGCTTCGGTAATTTTTTTTACGATCATCAGCCCAAGACCCGTCCCTTCGGTTTCGGTTTTATCGGCTCCAATACGCTCGAAGGGTTGAAACAGTTTGCCTGCCTCTTCGGGAGTTATTCCAATACCTGTGTCGGTAATTGAAATCCTGACAAGGGCATTTCCCTGCTCATTGACTGGTTGCAGCTTTGTTTGAATGGTTATTGATCCACCTTGCTTATTGTATTTTATGGCGTTACTCAATAAATTAATCAATACCTGTTTTAACCGAAGCTTGTCGGCCAGCACAAAATGGCTGTTGGCTGGTGAATCGGCAAATTCAATTGATATTTTTCTTTTGGATGCAGCAACCTGAATGCTGTCAGTGATTTCGTTGATAGCATTGGCCAATTGTACCGGTTCAGGCATCATCGTCTGTCTTCCGGCTTCAATACCTGAAATATCGAGCACCTCATTGATTAAATCGAGAAGGTGTTTGCCGTTATTCAGGATATGCGTTACTCCCTTTTTTTGCTTCGGATTGAGCTCTCCCATTTCCATCAGTTGGGCAAAGCCGAGTATCGAATTCATGGGTGTGCGCAGTTCGTGGCTCATGCGCGACAGGAATTCGCTCTTGGCGAGGTTTGCTTTTTCGGCTTCGTTTTTAGCCTGCTGAAGAGCGCTTTCTATTCGTTTTTGTTCGGTAATGTCCTGATGTGTGCCTGACATCAGCAAAGGTTTGCCATCGGTATCCCATTCATGCACTCTTCCCCTGTCGAGAACCCATATCCACTCCCCGTTCTTATTTTTCATCCGCGATTCGAACGAGTAATAAGCAAGCTCACCTTTAAAGTGCTTGTTTAACAGTTCACCGGATGTTTTTAAATCATCAGGATGGGCAAATTTTATCCAGGTTTCCATGCTTACAGGTGAAATTTCTTCCAGGGTGTATCCCAGCATTTGGGCCCATTGTTCGTTAAAAATGGTTTCGCCCGATTGTATATTCCATTCCCAGGTTCCGGCATTGGTTCCTTTAATAATGTCTGCCAATCTCCGTTTCTCATCTGCAAGTGCCTGATACAGTTTTTTCCGTTCGGTAACATCTATTTTGATGGTAATAAAGCTGGAAATGTTTCCCAGCGAATCCAATACAGGTGTGATGGTTTCCTCTTCATAATAAAGGCTGCCGTCTTTCCTTTTGTTTATCAGTTCGCCGCTCCAGACTTTTTTATCAAGTATAGTATTCCAGAAATTTTCATAAAACGTTCTGTCCTGTTTGCCCGATTTTACCAGTTCACCCGGCATCTTTCCTGTTGCTTCTTCAACCGGGTAACCTGTTAGCCTGCTAAAAGCTGAATTTGCCCATTGAATCCTGCCGGCGATATCGGTAATGATAATGGCAAGGGCAAACGACTCAAAAGCAGCGATTTGCATTTTCAGAGCGGTTTCTGTTTCTTTGCGGTAGGTAATGTCGCGAATAATCGAAAGTACTTCCTCATCAGAAATGCCGATGATCCGGTTTTCAAAAAAGCAGTTCTTTCCATTAACAGGCAAACTGTATTCATATTGCACCACTTCGCCTGAATCAAAGGCTTTCCCAATAGCCTGCATGGATTCCGCTGCCAGTTCGGGTGGCAATACCTCGCTAAGCTTTTTGCCGATAAAAAATTCTTTGGAAACGTACAGCGATGAATCGTTTTTCACATGGTAATCAAGGTAAATACCATCGCGGTGGATGCGGAACATCATATCGGGCACCGCCTGTATGATGGCACGGTTTTCGGCTTCGCTTTTCTTTAACGCGTTTTCGGTCTGCTTGCGCTCGGTGATGTCGTGAATAATAGAGAATAATAGTGTATTCCCGCTAACCTCAATCGGAGTCGAATGTACTTCGACCGTTCTGATTTCTCCGGTAGCCAGTTTGTGCGGGAAGATAAAATAGTTCCTGTGCTGCCTGGCAGCCATTTCCATCTCATCCTTTATCTTTGACGGACTGAACACATTGATATCACGGATATTTCTGGTGGTATTTAAGAAATCCAGACCATAGTAAGCTACAGCTGTATCATTGGCCTGAATAATATCACCATTTTCAGGATTAATTAACAGCATAACTGCCGCATGTTCCTTGAACATTTTATGAAATCGCTCTTCGCTTTCCTGTAAGGCATCCAGGTGCTCTTTTTCTTTTGAAATATCCAATATTAGTCCCATGTATCCATTAACAATACCATCAGCGCCCACCAGGGAGCTATGACTGATTTTTACAGGGAATCTTTTCCCATCTTTTCGTATCCAGTGCCATTCGGTAATTTTATGAAACATGGCCTCCATAGCAGCCGCATAAGCATCTTCTTCTTTGGGAACAGGGTTCCCCGTTGCTTCGGTGCAAAACCGGAATATCTCTTCCCTGTCATGAAACCCAAGCGGGGTTAGTTTACCAATAACTTCACCGGCAGTATATCCGGTCATTGCTTCTCCTGCAGGATTTATGGATTGGAAAATACCGTTTGTATCGGTAGAAAGTATTGCAAACGGGGCATTATCGAGAATAGCCTTCTGGAAAATATTGATTTCCCTTAATTCTTTTGTTCTTTCTTCAACCTTGAATTCCAGATCCTCCTTTGCCTTGTTGATCTGATCGAAGGCATTTTTCAGTTCGCTGATATCCCTGAAGGTGGTAAACACCTGGAATGGCTTGTCCTCTCCATTGCGGAACTCCGGTATTGCATTTACAATAATCCACATGTGCTTTTCAATCGAGGGATTAAATACTCCCATTACAGCAGTGTTTTCTTTTCCTGTTGCGAGAGCAATCATGGCGGGGTGGGTATTACCCGGAAACGGAGACCCGTCTTCGTGTATTGAGTTCCAGCGCGGGTCAATGGAGGCTCTGCCCTGCAACTGGTCCAGGCTTACCCCTAAAATTCGCTCGGAAGCCGGGTTTGCATGTATTATTGCGCCGGTATTATCCTGATAAATCACTCCCTCAGCCATAGTATCAAAGAGTGTTCTGAATTTTGCATCACGCTCTTTAATCGCTGTTTCAGCGGTTTTGCGCTCGGAAATATCGCGGAGGATTCCGATTATTTTCAGAGGTTTACCGCCGGCATCAAACGAAAGTGCAGAAGAGATAGCAACAGGAATTATTGAGCCATCTTTGTTACTCAGCAACAACTCATAATCGTTAAGTATTTTCTGTTTAATTAATTGTGAGAAATAAATATCGCGTTGGCCAGCATTGGCATAAATATCGACAAAAGATTGCCCTATCATTTCATCGCGGGTGTATTGTCCTTTGGTAATATAATTAATTGAAGGACTAACCTCCAGCAACGTTCCATCCATTGAAGCTTCGAAGTAAACTTCCTTCACGCTTTCGAAAATACTACGGTATTTTTTTTCGCTTTCCTGTAGTGCCAATTCAGCCAGTTTACGCCCGGTAATGTCCACCACCGAACCGGCCATCCGCACAGGCATTCCGTTTGCGGAGAGAATTAGCCGGCCAATCTCCTGAACGAACCGAATCTCGCCGCTTTTCGTGATAATCCGATGGTCGATGCGGAATTCGCTCTGTTCGGCTATAGCGCGGTTGAATGCCGCCACAACCTCCTCGCGCTCTGCATCCGGATAGTGGGCGATAACCTTCCCGAAGGTCGGAATGAACGACTCCTTACTTTCCCCATAAATTCGGTAAGTATGGTCCGACCAGGCGAGTGAGTCTGATTCCAGGTCGTAATCCCAACTGCCTGTCGAACCTATTTCTTCCGCTTTATCCAGGCGCAATTTGCTTTGGGAAAGAACCTTTTCCATAAGTTTGCGTTCGGAAATATTTCTGACAACATAAACCATCCCAACAGGATTGTTATCACCATCCCGTACCAGGTCGCCATTTACCTCACATTCGAGCACCTGACCATCATGAGTCATTAACTTGTATTCTTGAGCGCCAAGTGGTTTTTCGAACATTCGTCTTGTATTTTCAACAGCACGTTCGAGGTCTGTTTCGTGTACGAACGAAAGCATATTACGCCCTAATAACTGTTCTTTTGAGAGAAACAAGGAATCTTTACCGGTGGGTTCATTAGAATATACAATATTACCTTCGATATCAGTTCGAATAACAAAATCAGGGATGGTTGCCAAAAGTCTCCGGTTAAACTCCTCGCTCTCGCGCAGTTGGTTCTCCGCCATTTTACGTTCCATCTCACCTGCGGCACGCACTGCCACCAGTTTTAGCAGGGATTCAGCCTGCGTCCTATTAGTAATTGGTTGCTCCCCGATAACGGCAATTAACCCAATGGGGCGGCCGTCATGACTCCACAAGGTTACTCCAATGTAGCTCTCAGCTTCCATTTGTTGCAGCACCTCATCGTTCGGGAATAGATTTTTGATCGACGAAGGGAAATAACAGACCTGTTTGCCTACTACCTCGCCACAGGGAGTGTCTTGGAGCGCATAAGATACATTGTCCTCAAACTTTCCATTCGAATAAACGGCTACGGTATGTGCAGTCAGATTGTCGCCGTCAAGGCGGTCGATGCATACGAAGCCCATGCCGAGAGACTCTGAGATGTACTGTGCGAGCACCTGAAAGAAGTCGTCCTGTGCCGGTGTGAAGCTGGTCTGTGCCAGAAAAGCCAATATATTTTCCGTTTGTTTGCGTTCGGTGATGTCGGTCACCGAGCATAATACACCAGTAACTTCCCCTGAAGAATTCCTGACAGCGTTCTTAATTACATTGAGCCAACGCATTTCTTTTCCTTCGGTTACTAGCCAGTCCCTGTTTTCAGAAATACCGCTGCTGATAACCTCCTTGTCGCCTTTAATATATTCTTCGGCTTCGGGGGGTGGGAAAAGCTCCCGGTCGCTTTTCCCAATAATCTCCTGGCGGGTTTTATCGAGAAAATTACAGAATACTGCATTAACCTCGCGATAAGTGCCATCGGTGTTCTTAAGAACAAGAAAATTGGGAGTAGCATTCAATATTCCATTGATTAGCGTATTTTGCCCTATGATTTGTTCTTCTGCCAGCTTACGCCCAGTGATGTCGGTATGTGTACCAACCATGCGCATAGGTTTGCCCTCTGGAGTCCATTGCAATACCTTGCCGCGGTCCTGAATCCATTTCCACGAACCATCCTTGCATAGGATGCGGTGCTCTGTATGGTATTGAGGGCTTTCACCGTTAAAATGCCGCTGACGTGTTTCTTGCACCGCTGGCATGTCATCCGGATGCACCCTTTTTTCCCATTCTTCAAGTTTTTCACCAATCTCGTGAGGCTCGAAGCCTATCATTTCTTTCCACCGATTCGAGAAATGAACATCACCGGTAAGCACATTCCAGTCCCAGATGCCATCGTTACTCCCTTCAATGGCAAAGTGCCAGCGGTCTTCGATTTGTTGCAAATTCCGCTCAATCGCTCTTTTTCCAAGAATTTTATCCAATTCATTGGCAATAGATTGAATAAAAGTTACATCCGAATCTGTATAATCTGATGTTTTGTTGCCAACCCCAAAAATAAGAGTAACTTTTTCTTTGTGCACAACCGGAACACTCATGGTTCTGCCAACAGGGGCGTGGCCTGCAGGCATGCCTTTTCTGTTTGGCGACCCTGCATAATCATTGTAAACTACCGGCTTCTTTTGCCTTACACAGTCGGCCCAGTTCCCGGCTTTATCAATGGGATAATGATTGTCATAGACTGTGGTGCAATTTTTTCTTGCTTCATCATTCCAGGTGGTCAGGAGTATCTCCTGCTGATCTTCGCTAACCTGATGAAAAAATCCAATTGCGCTGCCGGTGATTTTTACGGCTATATCCAGTGCTTCATCGTAGAGTTGTTTATCAGTAAGAGCCGTAGCATTTGCAAATAATGCAAGCAGCAAATAATTAAGTTCAGCCGTTTTACGAAGCCCCAGTTCTCTTTTTTTTCTATCAGAAATATCGGTTGCGGTAATCAGGCAATGTTTACCGTCGTCGGAGAGTGTGCCGGTTAACAGGGCATAAATGCATGAATCTTCCTTTGTGCCGAAGGTAACTTCGAGGCTTGCCGGGCTTTTGCTGCTGAATACCTGTGTGACGAAATCATCGAAAACTACCCGGCTGTTGCTGCCGATAAAAAAAGCAAGCCTGCTGTTTATCAGTTTCTGTCTCTCTTTTCCAAGCATCTGCGCGCCGGCAAGGTTCAGCTCTGCGATATTACCAAGCTCAGTAAGGGTAAAATAGGCTGAAGGTGCAAAGTCGAAAAGGCTGGTATATTTTTCTCTGGCAAACTCTTCCTGCTCTTTAGCCAACAAAAGTTCCTCGTTCTGCATTTCGAGTTCCACCTGGTGCACCTGTAATTCGTGCATCAGTTTCAGCATGTCGGCTTCAGAAAAATTCTTGTTCGGATCAGACTGACCCATTTTCAATAGCTTTTCGGCCTTTTGGCGCAACAATGAAACATCAGTTATATCTTCGTTTTGAAGAATAAGATCTTCGTTTGCTGTAATTAACTTTGCTGAACGGTTTTCAATCAAAGCCTTTAAATCAGAATTCTCCTGCTTTAATTCCCGCAACTCAATAATGAGTTCTTCTTTGGTTTTATCTTTTATGTCCATGGCAAAGTTTGTTTTTATGATGAACTTTCAGTTGCTGCGTTTTTTCGCATTGGCTATAACGGTCGGCAGCAGCCGCCGTGACGGTTCTTTTTGTTACTCTGATTTTATTCGTTTCTCCTTTATTTACTTGCATTTCGTTTACTTTGGATCACTTTAGCCGGCATGGCCACGGCTGCTGCCTGTTAGGTGGCGTTAATTCTTTTTGTAAAATAATTTTGTAAAAAGTGAGATGTCGGTTAATTCAATTAATCCGGCATGTTCAAATTTTATAAAATCTCTATTATCCAATGTCATACAAAACTCAACAATTTCTTCGTTCATCATTGGGAATTCAAGTTTTCTCCAGATAAACCCTTTAGAGAAGTATATATTATAACTAAATCCTTTCTCTGGGGAAAACGTGCCAATTGCCTTGATTTTTCCACCATTATGAAATTTGTATTTTAAGGAATACGCGGAATCATAACCATGTGAGTCCTCGTAAATACTTGTTTTTCCAATTTTATCAAAATACATGGTGTCATGTCCATTTAGATAGTAGGATTCTGATAATTCCTGTGGTAATGATTCAAATTGTATATTATGACGCCCATACTCGTCAATAATTGCAAATCCATCAAAGTATGAAAAAAGAAGTTTCCTTGGGTAGAAAAGTGTACTTGAAGCAAATCCCAAACTGCGTAATAATGTTAGTTCTTGTTTATATGTGTTTTCACTTACATAATCTTTTAATTTGGATGGGTTTATATCTTCCCCGAATTGAATGTAATCGAGCAAAAGATCTGAATATTTTGTAAATTCAATAAAACCAATAATGCTGTCTTGAAATAAACTACTATTGCTTCTCCACTGGAAGTCCATAAAATTTGTTCTATAGAATTCATTAATTCGGTCAATTATTGTATCTCTGTTAATTGATGGGAGTAGTTGTAATTGTTTTAATTCATATGTTGCTCCATTATTACTCCAGCCACCAAATGAATAGTTCTGAGTGGCAACCAAGTATCTGTTTTGAAATGGCAATACTTGCTTTGGTATGCCTAAATATGGGATAAAGAACCTGGTAATTCCTGACTCTTTTTCATAAATCAATAGCATACCTTGACCTTCCCCAATGACTATGGATGAAAAAATATTAGCATTATCTTCAAAGATTATATTAAATAATGAAAATTCTAGAAATTCTCTATAAGGCTTCCAAAGAGTGTCAGAAAGGTCTAGGTAAAAATATTTTCCTTGTGATATTGCAAACAAAGTGTCATTTCTCGTTGTTAACTTATCAAAGTCGTGCTCATTTGTTTTTCTCGAGAAGAAATTCTCTTGTAAATTAAAATTTGAGTCTAAAGTAATTATTATTCCGTTGGATGATAATGAGATATACTGGTTCAGATAGTAACAGGTTGTTACGGGTGTTTCAGATATTTGTCTATATCTGATAAAACCTTGGCAGGTATCAACATAGGGGCCTAAAGTTACTTTATAAGAATCTGCACTAACCTCTTGAGTCCCCTGACAATAAATAGGAACAATGCTGATCAAATAGAATAATAATAGTGTTATGAGTCTCATAATTAATGCCACCTAACGCCCCGCCGCTATGCGACGGGTGGGATCAAGATTCTTTTATGTTTCGCAAATACTGACCTAAATTACATATATTTCTTTAATCATCCGACTAATGCCCACCTGCTTGCATAGCGGCCTGTTATGCACCGGGCGGTTCTTGGCTGCAAGCCCCTCTTTGGGCTTGCAGAATAGATCACTCCCGTACACATCGCACCGAAAAAGCATTAGCCCGATAGCTGGGATAATATGAAACTGAGTAATTGTATTCGTTCAATCCGTGACTCCACGCCTTATAAGGTCCATGAGAGGTTGAACTCCACATAATTGACGCAAAATCAGCGAACCGATGGCTTTGGTTGAAAAATTCAACGCCGGCCAATAAGACATTAAACCCGGAATATCCTGTGTAAAGCAAAGGACTCCCTGCAAAGGCGTTGCCTTGATATACAGCAAATAACTGGTTCCAATCTGCTTCAGATGGCACATGCCAACCCGGAGGACATAGCCCCTGAATCTCCTCTGTATCTTCGTAACGCATCAGCTCATCCCATTGATAGAGAGCCCCGTACTGTGTACAGTTTACCGAAAGATCGTTGTAACAATATTTTTCCACCAGGCAATTATCTCTCTGGGCTAAGGAACCTCCGATCTGCTGGCCATGATTTAGATTCTGTGCCAGCCAGCACTGGCTTCCGATTTGAACGGTCGAGTATTTTTTATTGTCCCGGATATCTGTCAGGGAATCTCCACAGGAAAATGGGGCTGGACTTATTACAGTAATTGTCTTGGTTGCGTTATCACTGCAATTGAACACATTTGTGTAGGAATAGCTGATTGTTATTAATCCAATACCAGCCATGGCCGGATTAAAATACCCAGTGAGTTGATCCACACCAGGACCTGAATATATCCCCCCTAATGGAATCCCACCTTTGAGTTTATAAGGTTTGGCGTTTAAAGTGGTAATGGTATCAAAACAGGCAGCAAATGATACAACCGGTTGTTCTCCTATTTGCATAGTAATAGTATTGGATATAGCAGGGTTACCAGTGATGCAATCTTGGTTTGAAGTTAAAATACAGGATACAACATCACCATCAGCTGGTAAAT
>CALCGJ010000185.1 GCA_937900965.1 uncultured Bacteroidota bacterium
GTGCAAAACTAATTAATTAAATAGCATTGAAAAAATCATTTATGTTTAAAAACACTATGTGTGTTGTTTTTGCAACATAATAAATAATTATCTGTGTAATATACAACTAATATTCAATATTATTAAGCACAATATTAATATTTTATCTCGCAATTTCAGAGAGCTATGGATGAAATAAAATTATAATTGACCTTAAACAAACGTTTGACTAGTTTTATCTCAATATTTACAAAATAAAATTGTAGACAGTCTTAAAGAGCAAAATAGACACATGATAAGAATGTTACATCAATAAGAAATGTAATTAACCTTGGAGTTGAGGCAACAATTACAAATAAATAAAATAAAGGTTCATACAATTAATTTTTATTACATGGAGTTGAAGAATGAAATCAATTATTAAAGGATTTATAATTTTTATCACCATTGCAACAAACCTACTTGGGTCTCAATTGAATATTCAAAATTTAAGGTGCGAATATAAATTAAATCCAATTGGTGTGGATATTGAGAATCCTCGCCTCAGTTGGGTGTTAGAATCAAATGAACGTGGAGTTAAACAATCAGCTTATCAGATAGTTGTTGCATCAAGTATGGAAAATTTGATTAATAGCAAAGTAGATATTTGGGATAGCAAAAAGATTCTATCTGATAAGTCAATCCAAATTTACTACGAAGGAAAAACCCTTCAGAGTAATAAAAAATATTATTGGAAAGTTACAGTATGGGATCAAGAAGAGATGACTCATTCCAGTGAACCAGCATTCTGGACTACAGGTTTGTTCAACAATTCTGATTGGAAAGCAAAATGGATAGGTCTTGATAAAGCGGTAGGAGAAGATGACCCAGATACTCCAAAGAGAAAACTTTCATCAAGAATGCTTAGACACGAATTTGAAGTTGAGAAAAAAATTAAATCAGCGACAGCTTTTATTTCTGGACTCGGTCTATTCGAACTTTACATTAATGGAGAAAAAATTGGAGATCAAGTTTTAGCCCCAGGATTAACTGAGTACAATAAAAGAACTTTTTACATGACCTTTGATGTAACAAATAATTTGCAATCAAACAAAAATGCCATTGGCGTTATTCTTGGGAATGGTCGTTATTTTGCACCGAGGGGCAATGAACCAACAGCCACAAGAACATATGGTTTTCCCAAAGTAATTTGCCAAGTGGAAATCCAATATGAAGATGGTACTACAAGCACAGTAATTACTGATGAATCATGGATACTTACAACAGAAGGTCCCACACGGAAAAACAACGAATATGACGGTGAGTTTTACGATGCCCGTATGGAATTAGATGGTTGGAGTGAATCAAATTACAATGATGCGGATTGGATGAATGCAGAACTTGTTGATAGACCAGGAGAGTTGTTAGTTTCACAACCGAATGAAACAATAAAAGTAATGGAAGAATTATTTCCAATTGCTGTTAATGAAATTGAACCGGGAGTCTTCATTTTTGATATGGGTCAGAATATGGTTGGTTGGGTGGAGCTATTTGTAAAAGGGAATAAAGGAGAAAAAGTAACTTTAAGGTTTGCTGAAACCGTAAACGTTGACGGCAGTTTATTCCTTGATAATATACGCGGTGCAGAAGTTACAGATACTTATATTCTCAAAGGTGGAGAAGATGAGAGATGGGAACCGAAATTCACATATCATGGATTTAGATTTGTTGAGATGATCGGCTATCCAGGTGAACCTACGTTATCTTCATTAAAGGGAAAAGTGGTTTACGATGCTATAGATACTACCGGTTCATTTACTTGTTCAAATCCATTGATAAACAGAATTTATAAGAATGCATACTGGGGAATTAGAGGTAATTATAGAAGTATGCCTACTGATTGTCCTCAGAGGGATGAAAGACAAGGCTGGCTTGGAGATCGTTCTGCGGAATGTACAGGGGAGAGTTTTATCTTCGATATTTCAAAACTCTATAACAAATGGGTCACAGATATGAAAGATGCACAGCGTGAGAGCGGTAGTATTCCTGATGTTGCCCCATCCTATTGGCCCATTTATAGTGATAACACAACCTGGCCCGGAGCCTATCTTTTTGCTTCGGATATGCTTTACAATCAGTATGGTGATTTAAAAACTATTGAAAGAAATTATCCATACATGCAGAAGTGGATCAAGCATATGAGTCAATTCTTGAATAATGGGATAATGCCCAAAGATACATACGGAGATTGGTGTGTCCCGCCGGAAGACCTTAAACTTATTCACACAGGTGATCATCTTAAAATGACTAACTCTCAATATATTGGAACAGCCTATTTTTATTACGAATTAAAACTAATGGAGAAGTTTGCAAATTTGCTTGATAAAGAGAGTGACGCTGCTGAATACTCCAAAGTAGCAGAAGAAATGAAAATTGCTTTCAATAACAGATTTCTTGATAAGGAGGATATCAAATACAGCAACAATTCTCACACAGCAAATATCTTAGCGCTTGCGTTTGACCTTGTGCCAACTGAGTACAGAGATAAAATAGTTGACAATCTTCTGCAGAAAATAATGGCCGAGAGTAATAGCCACGTTGGGAATGGATTAATTGGTGGACAATGGTTAATGCGCACACTTACAAATACAGGACATGCGGATGTTGCATATACCATAGCATCACAAAAAACTTATCCAAGCTGGGGTTACATGGTTGAGCAGGGAGCAACAACTATCTGGGAGCTTTGGAACGGTGACCACGGGGATCCTGGTATGAACTCTGGAAATCATGTGATGCTATTAGGTGATTTGATCATTTGGCTTTACGAAAACTTAGCGGGTATTAAAACTGATCCAAATATTCCGGCATTCAAGCATATAGTAATGAAACCAGACGTGTTAGGTGATTTAACATATGTGAATGCCTCCTACAACTCAATATATGGAGAGATAAAAAGCGGATGGAAATTAGAGAAAGATAAATTTAATTGGGATGTAACAATCCCGACAAATACAACTGCTACAATATATATCCCTACATTAAATAAAGAAGATGTGATGGAAGGCAATAAATTAGCCTCCAATTCTGATGGTATTAAATTTATTGGGTGGGAAGATAATTGGGCAGTAATTGAAGTCGAATCCGGACACTACTTTTTTGCTTCAAAAGGAGTGAAGAAGAATATCACAAAACCTTATCTCACTACTCCAGTAATAACACCTGAGAATAATATCTTTATGGCTGGAGATAAAATATTAATTGAAATAAATTGCGTGGATAAGGATGCGGTCATTCACTATACAATTGATGGAAGTGAACCAAATGAATCTTCGTCAGTTTACATAAAACCTTTGGAGATTTCTAAAGAAAAACTACTAAGAGCTCGAGCATTCCTGAATGGATATAATCCAAGTACTCAATCTAGAGTTACATACACTTTTGTTGACCCAAGTAAAAACGGAATAATGTGGAATTTGTATGAAGGCGAATTTAATAAACTTCCAAACTTTGATAAATTAAATTCAACTGCAGATGGGATTGTTTTTCAATTTAGTCTGGATAAAATTGAAGTTCCGAAAAATAATTTTGCCCTTCAATATAAATCATTTATTCGGATCGATAAAGATGGAGAATATGAATTCTCAACATCATCCAATGATGGTAGCAAGTTATACATTGATGATGACTTAATTGTGGATAACGACGGGGAACATGGAGCTACCGAAATTAGTGGTTCAATAAGTCTTGCAAGAGGAATGCACCAAGTTCGTGTAGAGTATTTTCAAAGTGGGGGCAGCAAAGCTCTTTACGTATATTATAGTTCAGAAGTAATCAAATATCAACTGATACCCGGTTCTATTCTATTTAAAACAAAGGATTAACTAATAGGAGTATTATTATGAGAACAAAAGTATTTAACAAAAGAAGGATGAAATCGTTTATGTTTATTTCCTTATTAAGTTTACTCACATTTTTGAGTTGTCAAATGTCACAAAATCCTGCTAAAAACATCGCATTAAATCCACTTTTCACAGACAATATGGTATTGCAGCAAAAACAGGATATTCCAATTTGGGGAACAGCTGAGCCCGGAGGTAAAGTGGTTGTTACTCTAAATGAACAAAAAACAAATGGAGTAGTTGATGATGATGGAAATTGGAAAGTCAGTTTATCTCCTGTACCAGTGGGTGGTCCTTATGAATTAGTAATCAGCGGTGTTGAGACACGCACAATTAAAAATGTAATGGTTGGCGAAGTATGGATCTGTTCAGGTCAATCAAATATGGAAATGGCAGTTGGAGCTGAGTGGGGAAAAATAGACAACTCAAAAGAGGAAGTTGCAAATGCTAACTATCCAAACATAAGATTGTTCATGGTTAATAAAGCTATGGCTACTACTCCTCAAGAAAACTTTACTAGTGATGGTTGGAAAGAATGTTCTTCAGAAACTATTCCAGAGTTTTCAGCAGTGGCATATTTTTTTGGGCGGAAGCTACACAATGATTTAAATGTTCCGATCGGACTTATAGAAACAGCTTGGGGAGGCACTGTTGTTGAAGCTTGGACAAGTGCAAAATCCTTAAAAAGCATTAATGAATTTGTTGATGAAATTGAAGATTTAAATTTTAACTCGCTTGAAGAGAAAGAAACTGAAATAAGTTATAACAAGGTGCAGAGAGCCTGGATAGATGAGGTTAATGGAAAACTTAGTGATGCAGGAATCTTAACACGCGGATATAACAAGTATGGGTATAATAGCGAAAATTGGAAAACTTTGGAAGTACCTAAAGCTTGGGAAAAGCAGAATATAAAGTTTGATGGAGTTATGTGGGTGAAGAAAGATATCACTATTCCAGAGGAGTGGCAGGGAAAAAATTTAACTCTCAATTTAGGTCCAATAAATGATTTTGATATTACATGGTTTAACGGTGAGCTGGTAGGAAGCAGACCAGGTGTTGGAATGTTTAGAAGTTATAATATTCCGAAGGAACTTTTTAAAGATGGTAAAAACGAGATAACCGTTCTGATTCTTGACATTGGAAATAATGGTGGAATTTATGGTGAACCCGAGAATACAACAATTGGATATTCAGAGAGTGCAACTATTTCGTTGGCAGGTAAGTGGAAATACAAAATGGATAACTTCGATCCATCAATAATATCAACACCACCTGGATGGCCTGGGGTTGCAGAACAAAATAGACCTACAGTTTTGTACAATGGAATGATTAAACCATTATTGCCATATGCTATTCGTGGGGCAATTTGGTATCAAGGGGAGTCTAATGCTGATCGTGCGATGCAATATCGAAAATTATTTAAAACTCTAATTACTGATTGGCGTGAAGTTTGGGGACAGGGAGATTTTCCATTTCTATTTGTACAACTTGCTAATTTTATGCAGGTAAACAGCGTACCATCAAATGAACCTTGGGCTAATTTACGCGAAGCACAAACAATGGCATTGGAACTCCCTAACACGGGCATGGCTGTAACTATTGATATTGGTGATGCAAAAGATATTCATCCAACAAACAAGCAAGATGTTGGTAAACGGTTAGCTTTAAATGCACTTGCGAAAGTATATGGAAAAGACATCCCATATTCAGGGCCAATGTATAAATCAATGAAAATAGAAGAAAGTAGAATACTACTTCATTTTGATAATACTAACCAAGGTTTAAAGATAAAGGGAAACAAAGAGCTTAAAGGATTTGCAATTGCTGGTGCGGATAAAAAGTTTGTCTGGGCTAAAGCAAAAATTGAAGGTAATGAAGTAATTGTGTGGAGTTCAAAAATAAAAAATCCAGTGGCGGTAAGGTATGCATGGGCTTCTAATCCAATCTGTAATTTGTACAATGGTGCTGAACTTCCTGCTTCACCATTTCGTACAGATACTTGGTAGGTTAAACGAGCTAGAGTGTTCAAAACAGTCTTGTAGGAATGTCATTGGAAAAATAGAATATTTAAAATTAAGTCGATGCGAATCTTGTTTTCTGGGATGAAGTAATTTATGGCAGATTACTTCTGTCGTCCCGAATCATCGAGATTCCATTGTAATGACAGTAATTTAATATCATAAATAAATGAAAAACCAATGGGAAAATAGTAATGAAAAACTTCACATTGCTAAAAAGAATTATCAATTCAATTATGACAATTATTCTACTCTATTTAATTGTAAACACAGGTTGTCAAAAAACATATTCTCCAGCAAAATATATTTCATTACTTCCACTTTTTACTGATAACAAGGTGCTACAGCAGAAACAAGATATTCCAATTTGGGGAACAGCCGAACCAGACAGTATACGGAAAATAGTGTCATCTTTTGATCCAAAAACTGCTGAATGGAAAATTGGCTGGCCCGGAAGGTTATCGCAGTATGACCTGGTGTATAAAAGTCCCCCGATTGATCCTATGCAAGGCATTCCATTGGGCAATGGTGATGTTGCTGCTCTTGTGTGGTGCGAAGATTCAAAAATCATTCTTGTTGTTAACAAATGTGATTTATGGGACGACGCGAAACCAGATGAAACGAATCGCTGGAAGAATGAGAAAGATGAACACTCAACCACGCAACGGCATGCCTGTCGTATTATTATCGATTTCAAATTCCCGGTTTTTAATACCTTGTATCTTTCTGATTTTAAAACCAGACTTAACCTGGCTGAAGCTTCTTTAAGCCTTGATGGCACAAGTCCATTCGGGAAAGTTAGCCTGAAGGCATTTATAGATCATCAATCAGGTATTCTTTTTTGCGAATTGGGAAGCGGACTCAATGAAGATGTTCCGTTGCAAATATCGGTAGAACGCTTTGGCTCCCGAACTTTCTCCATGTGGTATAGTCGTATCAACAGGGGTGCATCAATCGGACTTTCCGGTTCTGAAGCATTTGCCGATGAAAAGGGTGTTTATATTACACAGAAACTATCAGGCGGTATGTTTGCTGTAGGAGGTAGTGTGATCCAGAGCAATAGTTTAACCGTGAGTTATATACGGGAGCATTCCCGTTGTGCAACGATTCAGCTGTCCGGCAGTCTACAGAAGCGTGCACAGCTAGCTTTTTCTGTAACTTCTCCCACTCCTGGTGATCCGCTTCCGGAAGTAAAAAGCGTTTTATCTTCAGTGAGCAATAAAGGGATTGAGCCGTTCCGTCAATCCCATACCGAAGCCTGGAAATCTATATGGAACCGTTCTTTCGTTGATTACGGCGATGATTACCTTACCAATCTCTGGTACCTGACGATGTATTACGCCAATGCCTCACAAGGGGGGAAATACCCCGGCCGCTTCAACAACGGATTGTGGGGGTGGAGCCACGATGTGCAGCAATGGAATTACTATTTTCACTGGAACCAGCAACAGTTGAACTGGCCGTTGAATGCAGCAGGTTTCCACGAGTTGATCAATCCTTACCTTGATTTCAGGTTTAATTCCCTGTCTCAGGCCATAAAAGATACAAAGCAAATCTTTCATAGTGATGGGGCCTTTATTTCTGATGTAACTAACAGGAACGGATATAGTTCATTAGGGTTATCGAAAAATCACACACCTGTTGCCGAAATTGCCCTTGATTTCTGGCGGCAATACCGATATACCGGAGATAAAAATTTTTTAAAAGAAAAAGCCCTTCCTTTTATTCTTGCAGCAAGTGAATTTTTCGAATCGCTTCTGGTAAAAGATCCCGATGGGTTGTACCATGCAAAAGAGAGCACTGGTTATGAAGGATGGATAAAATTGAAAGATGGTCTAACCGACCTGGTTTATACAAAGACACTATTCTCAACAGCATTGGAAGCATTGAAAGTGGCAGGGGTGGATTTCCGGAAAGCAAAAAAATGGGAAGAGATATTGGGAAATCTAGCACCACTTCCTGTTGTAAAGGTGAGTGAAGGGTTAATAAATAAGGAAGCAGCCGGATACAAAATTAACTGGGGAATTTTTAAAGGATATCCTGTTCCGGCAGATAAAATTGCAGCTGCTGGCTGGGGAATTGAAGAAAACAAATGGCTGTCCACATATTTTAAAACAGACGATCCTGAATATGCTTACTTTTCGAAGGATGATCCGGCATATTCAGCCGGAAGTAAAACAAATGGATTAAAACTGTTAGACGGAATATTTCCAAGTGTTCCGTCCTCCCCTGTTTTTCCATCCGGATTGATCGGGTTGGCCCAAAAGGATAGTACCATGTTTAAAATAATGACTGCCACAATGCTTTTATATGGTACTGAGTGTACGGGTTGGGACCCGGTTCCCATAGTCATGGCACGATTGGGGCTTGCCAGTGAACTGGCCATTGATCTGGAACATTTCCCCGGACGATGGCAGATATACTGCAATGGCTGGGGTCATATTGATGGAAGTGGCGAAATAAAGAAGGATGCAGAATGGTTTTTCAGGACCAACAACGTAAGTGTAGTTGGTTCACCAGATGCGGAAAAAGTTCCTTTGCCGGTTTGGCCGTTCCGCCATATGTCGATGGAGGCTATGTCTGTACTGGCAACTGCCATGAATGAGTCATTATTTCAGAGTTACGAAGGCATTTTGAGGATATTCCCTGCTTTCCCTGCCAATAAAAACGGGCGGTTTACGCTACATGCCGAAGGTGGTTTTATTGTCTCTTCTGAGATTAAGTCCGGGAAAGTTCAATGGGTTAGTATTAAAAGCTTGTATGGAAACCCCTGCAAACTGGAATTACCATGGAGTAACGCAGTTGTTCAGTCCAATCTGCAAAGAAAAGGTAAACGTATTAGTGGGAAAGTAGTGGAGATCACGACAAAGGCAGGTCAAATGATTATGATTCTTCCTGAAGGGAACGATCTCCGGTCGTGGTCAGTTGTCAGCGAAAAACCACTGCCAAATGAAAATGTGAAATACCATTCTTCAGGGAAAACACAACTGGGTCTTCCCCGGATGTTTTAAATTATTAAATAAAGATCAGTTAAAAATAAATTTAGAAACGGATAATCATGAACAAAATCATTGTCATTATTTCAGTATTCCTCCTGTTTAGCTGCGATCAGGTGGACAATAAAACTGAAGGTTCAGCAAAGTCAGGAAGTTCAAATTCTTCTTTGACTGACAGAACCAAAGGGGATGATTCTCCGGAGTTGACCTCCGGGAATATTGTTTGGTCGGAAAAGCCGGCATTTGAATGGTCGGAAGGCTATCCTGTGGGTAACGGACGACTGGGAGGGATGGTCCTGGGAGGATTGCAACATGAACGGATTTCCGTTAATCACGATTTATTATGGAGGCAATTCTGGAGCTACCAGGAACATAACACCGCTTCCGACATCAAAAAGATCAGGGAATTAACGATACAAAGGGAATGGGACAAAGCGGAAGAACTTATGGAAAGGAAAATTCCGGCATCTGGTAATGCGATCTATATTAATCCTTATGTACCGGCTGGTGATCTGTATATCAATTTTCGGCATGGCAATAAGCCCATAACAGATTATAAGCGTGAATTGCATATGGATAAGGGTATTGTAGAAGTACAGTACCGTGTAGATAGCGTTCTGTTTGCGCGGGAGATGTTTTCTTCGTGGAAGCATGGGGTTATAGCAACACATTTGACTGCCGACCGTGCCGGCATGTTAACAGGAGAAGTTTCACTTTCACGTTTACTGGATCCGGAATGTGAGGTAACCGGTTATGCCACTCAGGATAAGGTTGTATTAAAGGGGAAATTTGAGGAGGGCAGGGAATTCGCTATTGCCGTGAAAGTGATACAAAGGGGAGGCCGCCTTACCATTGGCAGGAAGGAACTTCATCAAGACAAGTCCCAAATGCCCAAAAAGGATTTTGGGTTAAAGTATGTATTTAGCACGAATGAGATGTTTGGCAAAGACGACGGGGCTTCCACTTTTTTTGATACAGCCGATGAGGTGTTAATCTTACTGGCTATCACCGTTGATGATGAATTTGAAAAAAGCGCTGATCTGGTAAAGAAAACTATTGAGAAACTGGATAAAATCGCTGTAAATTATGAGACTCTTAAGGAGGAACATATTGAGGATTTTCAAAAGATATACAACAGGGTTTCCTTACGCCTGGGGGCCGAAAAGCCATTTATAACTACTGATTCCTTGTTAAAAGAGTCTGTTGATGCAAACACCGCCTCTTCGGCATTGTTGGAAAAGATGTTTAATATGTCGCGTTATCTTGCCATATCAAGTGGCCGCCCCCAGCCGGCAGGCCAACCTGCGAAATCCCCGATTAACCTTCAGGGTATTTGGAACCAGGACAGGCGTCCGGCATGGGATTGTGATTACCATATAGATTTAAATGTTGAAATGTGTTATTGGCCGTTGGATATGCTGAATTTGGGAGATCTGATGATACCCTTGATGGATTGGGTAGAAATCTTAAAAGAGGGCGGTCGGAAAGCCGCGAAAGATCTGTATGGGGCAAGAGGCATTGCTTTTGGAGGTGTTTTGGACAATAAAAATATTGGCAATTTCGATAATATTTGTTTTCCCTGGACAGGAGGTGCGGCCTGGGTCGCTCAAATCCTGTGGCAACACTGGGAGTACAGTAATGACCGCTCCTATTTACAAAATCATTTGTTCCCGTATATGGTTGAAATAGGGAACTTCTATGAAGACTTCCTGGTGGAGGATCGCAATGGGTTCCTGGTTCCTGCTTTGAGTGCTTCTCCTGAAATGTCCATTGCCGGAAGAAAGAGACAAAGTTTCTTGTCTTCGGCTTCCTCAATGGACCTGGAACTAATCCATGATCTGTTTGGCCATTTAATAAAGGCAGGGAATTTACTCAAGACAGATACCCTAACAATAAAAAAATGGCAAGCCATTGTTGATCGTGTTCCCTTCCCTACCATAAATGCGGATGGTTCAATGGGTGAGTGGCTGGAAGAACATGCGATGGGGGATCCGGGTCATCGCCACCGGTCATTGTTGGTTGGTTTGTGTCCAGGAGACAGGATCTCAGTCGAAAACACCAAAGAATACGCAGATGCAGCTTATAAAGCGATCCTAAAAAGGCATGAAACAGGAAGGAGATCCACTCAATCCCTCACATTTGTCTGGGACGCACAACTACTTGCAAGATTGTACAAGGCAGAAGAATCGTATGACGAATTGGTGAGAATGTTACCTGTTCATGTACTGGATAACTTGCTTATTACCTGTAATGACTGGAGCGGAACAAGAGGAGGCCTGGCCTGGTTCAAGGGGATCAAGTTAGTTCAGGTTGAAGCAAGTCTCGCCCTTGGATCAGCTATCATTGAGATGATTTTTCAGGACAGACAAGGGTTGTTGAGGTTTCTGCCTGCCCTCCCGGTTAATTTAGCTCAGGGAAAGGTTACAGGGTTAAAAGCCAGAGGGGGATTTGAAGTTGGTTTGGAATGGAATAAAGGGAAAATAGATGCTGCGAATATTAAATCCTTCGATGGTAACCCTTGTCATTTTAAGGACAATGGATTCGACAAAATAAAAATAACCTGTGGTGGAAAAGAAGTGAAATATACAAGTAATAATGACAAAGGGATCATCAGCTTTGACACCGCTAAGGGACAGGAATACCATTTGACTTTTTATGAGAATGCCATTGCATCAAATCATAAATCACAAGTACAGTTTTAAATAGATCGTTGAAGAATTATCTCAATACAAAATATTTTTATTATATTTAATGACACCAAAAAATTGTTTTTCAAGGTGTCCTTAAACTTAAAAACAGAGAACTAAAATGCGACACAAGAATTTAAAATTAAGCACCTTACTCCTGTTGGGCCTAGGTTTGACCGTGCTACACGCACAAAATGCACTGACAGTTACCGACATTGATGGTAATGTTTACCAAACCGTAAGCATCGGCACTCAGGTATGGATGAAAGAAAATCTGAAAGTTACCAGATACCGGAATGGTGATTTTATTGGTACAACAACTCCTGCAACATTAGAAGTATCAGGCGAAAGTTCACCAAAATACCAATGGTCTTATAATGGCGATGAGCGTAACGTGGCTGCTTATGGCAGGTTATTTACATGGTATGCAGTAACAGACAGCCGTAATATATGCCCAAGCGGGTGGCATTTACCCTCTGATGCAGAATGGACCACACTAACAGACTATTTAGGAGGTGCCAAAGTTGCCGGCGGTAAACTAAAAGAAACCGGCACAGCACACTGGCAAAGCCCAAATACGGGCGCATCCAACGAAACAGGATTTACAGCACTTCCGGGTAGCTACCGTAGCATCAATGGAGAATTCAACCACTTTGGAAACTACGGTGGCTGGTGGAGTTCTTCTGAGTTTAATACCTACATGGCTTGGTGCAGGTATATGACTGGCATTGTCAACTATGTAGGCATATATGGCTACGGTAAGAGTATAGGGTTTTCTGTGCGCTGCCTGAAGGACTAGTGTCGTGTCAAGTAATTATTGACGCAGCGTCATGCTGAACTTGTTTCAGCATCTTTACCCCAAGTAGACCCTGAAACAAGTTCAGGGTGAACTTTATCTGGACGATTTAATGTTGACACGGTACTAGTTTATTTGATTGGTATTAATTCGGGTAACAGGATGATTAATAAAAATAGATTCATAATAAAAAAAGGATGTTCAAATGTTTCGTAAAATTACTTTTCCGGTTAAGTTTTTTGTATTTCTTCTGATAATTTCATTTTTTTCAGTTACTGAAACAAGGGCATTTAAATATGCGGAGAAATCTGACAAACAGGATTTTTCGATAGAAGAAACCACTGATGGCATATCCCTGTCCAATGGGATTATAGGATTGAAGTTTTTTAAAGAAGATGGATTCGGTTTGTATAGCATAAAAAATATGCAGAAGGATCATGATTTTCTGGTGGGGCAAACCAAGGGAAGTACACTGTGGGAGATCGAATTCAAACACTCCTCCAATCGGCTTGTGACTATTGATAACAATGTAGCATGTACCCGGACATATAAAATAGAAAAATCGGCTGATGGCAGCAACCTCACCCTGCACCTGTATTGGAAGGGCATTACACTGGGCACTGAGGAAAAATCCGTTAATGTGGATGCTACGGTAAGGCTGGATGAATCGTCCCTCTCTTATTGGCAGATTAATGTAGAAAATAATAGCAGGAAGTTTGGGACATGGGAAGTAACGTATCCTTCAATAAAAGGGTTGAGCGCATCAGAGGATGAAGATGTACAGTTGGCATATCCTGATTTTATCGGCTGCCTGTTAAAAAATCCCGTTAAAAGGATTCCCGAGAAGTTCGAAGAGGATCCCAGACCACCGCAGGTTTTAAGTTATCCATCGGCAAGATGTAATATGCAATTCAGCACTCTTTTTGAAGGAAAGAATAACAATGGATTATATCTTGCCACGCACGATTCGAAAGCCAATGTAAAAAAATTCGGGTATGATATCGATGAAAAAGACAGAAGTCTGAAATACAGTATCAGGAACTATCCGGAGGGAATGGGTATTCCGGGAAGCCAAAGCAGCTATAGGATGCCTTATGAGGCAGTAGTCGGAGTTTACGAAGGGGACTGGATAACAGCATCAAAGATATATCGCGAATGGGTAATTAATCAGAAATGGTGCGCAAAGGGTAAACTATCCCAGCGGAAGGATATCCCAAAATGGTACATGGATACCCCAATATGGTTTGTATCATGGACGGAAGGTCTGACAACAAATAAAATGATACCTCTTGCAAAGTACCTGGATGTCCCTACAGCGTTTCAATGGTATGGCTGGACTGAGAATCCATTTGACACCTATTATCCGGACTATTTCCCTCCTATTGAAGGGTTTTCAAAGATGGCCAGACAACTGCAAGGCGCTGGTGTAAAAATAGTGCCATACATCAATAGCAGGATTTGGGATATGAATTCAAAAAGCTGGAGCAACGAACATCCTCAGGATGCTACCTGCAAAGCACCATTTATGTTATTTGATGATCTAATAAGCTATTCGAAGTGGAATACATGTGCCTGGCAGGACCTTGCAATTATGAAGGAACATTGGGCTGATAATCCATTCGCAATAATGTGCCCAACCACAAAGGTTTGGCAAAATAAGTTGTCTGAAATAGTAACCAGGATGGTTTCTGAGTTAGGAGTGAACGGTGTGTATATGGATCAAACAGCATCCTGCCAGCCGGCCTATTGTTTTGATCCCACCCATGGGCATCCTCTTGGAGGAGGACATCACTGGATAGACGGCAACAGAAAGGGGATTGAGCTAACCCACGAAAATGCCCGTAAGATTAATCCGGATATAATTCTTACAACTGAAGATTTCGCAGAACCTTATATTGATGTTTTTGACGGCTTGTTGGCAATTAACACCTCCAGTATCATACCTGATCATATACCGTTGTTTGATTATGTATATTCCGGATACTGTTTACTTTATGGCCAAGGTACCGGCAGTTCAGGATTATCCTTCAAGATGGGCAACGCACGAATGTTTTTATGGGGTGAGCAGATGGGATGGTTTGATCCAAATACTGTGAATCTGGAAAGTCCGGAGGCTAAATATTTAAAGGTATTATGCAAGTCACTGGTAAAGGAGCCGGTAAAGAAATTCCTGTTCTATGGTGAAATAGTGCGTCCTCCGAAGCTTGAAGGTGACAATCCGGTTCTGAGTACCCCATGGGGGAAGAATGAAAATAAATTAGAGATGGCAGCAGTTTCACATTCTGCGTGGAAGGGTGAGGATGGCTCCCTTGGACTGGTATTCACCAACCTGGATAACACCACACACACCATTAACTACACTATAGATCCCAAACAATACCAACTAACCAAAGCCGCGAGGTATCGAGTAAAAGTGATCGACGGAGTTGGTAACGGGAAAGAAAAGAGTTACAATTCAGATGTTATTGCCAGGACCGAGAAAATGGCTGCCGGAAGTGTACTTGTTCTTGAGATTAAGGCAGATGAAAGGTAGAATAGAGATATTTCAGAATAATAATTGATTTCGACGAAGACAGAAGCATATTAGATATTAAGCCTCTTAAGAGGAATCTGAACATGTTATAAGGGGTGAGATGCTTTTAAGTTAACTCGTTCCGGAAGAAGTTTACAACGGTGCGCTTATATGTTAAAATAAATGAAGAATTAAATTAATAAAATGGGAAAGCTATTCCGAATTATTATACTATCTATTGTGCTATTTACTTTATTAGCCTCTTTCATTTCGCGTCATGAGTTAGTGATTAGAACATCAAATTCAACAACTTCAGATTCTTCACTAATAGGCAGAAACAAAGAAGTTGAATCTTCAGGATTAACCTCCGGGAATATTATCTGGTATAGGAGGGATGGTTCTGGGAGGAGTGCAACATGAACGGATTTCCGTTAATCACGATTTATTATGGAGGCAATTCTGTAGCTACCAGGAACATAAAACTGCTTCTGACATCAATAAAGGTTCCGATTTGCTTTTCAAATCTTCTGAAAATGCTCATGATTCAAAAATTATCAAATTTAAGGGGCTTGACAGAAAAGAACAAAATGCCAAAAAGAGCCGAGCAGAACATCTGGATAAAGGAATGTATGTAAAAGGGATGTCTGGTAATTTCGCATCAGAGATCATTTGGATGAATTGAACAGGAAGATTTTGAAAGAATGCGATTGGTCTCTTAGATGCCCACCGTTAAATCGTGACATTTATATTATTTTATGAAAATTTTAAAAGGTTTATAGATATGAAAATTTTTTCTCTTATTTTTTCCATTGCACTTTCTGTTTTTTTTAGCTCGTTAGCTCTGGCTCAAACCTTCACTAAAATGGATGGCCGTAATGTTTCCGCCGCCGCTAAGATTAATGGAACCTCAGTTGTAACCGGGCAGACAATAATAAGTTCAGCGTTTAACCCAAAAGCGTTTGAATGGGATATCACCTGGCCCGGAAGGATTTCGCAATATGACCTGGTCTATCTCAGTCCCCCGATTGATCCTATGCAAGGCATTCCGTTTGGCAATGGTGATGTTGCTGCTCTGGTGTGGTGCGAGGGCTCCAAAATAATTATTGTGGTAAATAAATGTGACTTGTGGGACGATGCGAAGTCCGAAAAATTTGAAACCTGGAATGAAAAATACGATTACTACACCACACAACGACATGCCTGTCGTATTATTATAGATTTCAAATTTCCGGTTTTTAATACCTTGTATCTTTCTGATTTCATGGCCAGGCTTAACCTTGCCGATGCCTCCTTAAGCTTAATGGGGAAAAGTCCGTTTGGAGAAGTGAATCTGAAGGCATTTATAGATCATCAGTCAGGAATTCTTTTTTGCGAATTGGGAAACTCTTTTAATGAAAATGTTCCGCTGAAAATATCAGTAGAACGCTTTGGCTCCCGAACTTTCTCCATGTGGTACTCACGAATGAAAAGGGATGCTTCGATTGGTCTGTCAGGTACTGAAGCTATGGCAGATGATCAAAGCGTTTTAATTACCCAGAAATTGACGAGCGGCACATTTGCCGTAGGTGGCAATGTGATTCAGAGCAATGGGTTAACGGTGAACTATTCCCGCGAGCATTCCCGTTGTGCCACCATTCAGTTGAGCGGAAGCCGTCAAAAGAACGTGCAGCTTGCTTTTTCTGTCACTTCCCCCAGTGTTGGCGATCCGGTTTCAGAAGTGAAAAATACGCTGTCGTCTATATGCGATAAAGGTATAGAACCGTTCCGGCAATCCCATGAAGATGCCTGGAAATCCATTTGGACCCGGTCGTTCATGGATTACGGAGATGATTACCTGAACAACCTCTGGTATCTCACCATGTATTATGCAAATGCTTCGCAAGGCGGAAAATATCCGGGGCGGTTCAACAACGGCTTGTGGGGCTGGAGCCACGATGTGCAGCAATGGAATTTCTATTTTCACTGGAACCAGCAACAGTTGTATTGGCCCTTGAATGCTGCAGGATTCCATGACTTGGTCGCTCCATATCTGGATTTCAGATTTAATTCCCTGCGGCATGCTAAAAAAGATGCCAGGGAATTTTATAATGCTGATGGGGCTTTTATTTCTGATGTCACGAACAGGAATGGATATAACAGGATTGATTTGGATGTAAAAGATAATCATACTCCCGTTGCGGAAATAGCTTTGGAATTCTGGCGGCAGTATCAATACACTTCCGATAAAAAGTATTTAAAAGAAAAAGCCCTTCCGTTCATAATTGAAGCTGCCCGGTTTTTTGAATCGCTTTTTGTAAAAGGAGATGATGGCTTATACCATGCTAAGGAAAGTACAGGTTATGAAGGATGGATCAAACTACAGGATGGCC
>CALCGJ010000186.1 GCA_937900965.1 uncultured Bacteroidota bacterium
TTCAATTCAGTGACTATCACCATCACGACAGCCCTTCCTGTTTCTTCTGCCAGGACAGTTCAATGCCTGGCTGCCGGGGCAGATAGCTACATTACGAAAAATATACCACTTGAAGAGTTGCTGGCAAGGATCTATGCAGTATTACGGGTTTACAGGGCTGAAATTATACCTGGGAGCGACCTGCTGGATTACGAGTCTATTTGCAGTAATATGCCGAATGGCTTTATGTATGGTAAAATTCTTTTTGAAAACGAGATCCCTGTAGATTGTAAAATAATTGTCGTGAACCCTGCATTTGCAAAGCATACTGGGATCGAGGATGCCGCTGGGAAACGGATCACTGAAGTCATCCCCGGGCTCAGGAGTTCAATGCCGGAATTAGGGGAGATCTACCTCAAACTGGTTGCAACTGGTAAGCCGGTCAAATCAGAAATTTTTATCGAAGCCTTGAATCAATGGTTTGACTACATATTATCTCTGTTATACCAGGAGCAAGAGGGTTATTTTACGATTGTTATAGAAAATATTACGGACCGCAAACAATCAGAAATCGACCAGCGTAACAGTGATGAACGATTACGACAAATAACAGAAGTCTCGTTTGATTGCATCTGGGAAGCAGACGCAACGGGAATGTATACCTTCTGTTCAGAAAATATCAGGGACCTGTACGGTGTTTCTGCTGAAGAGACAATCGGGCACAGGTATTTATATGACGACCTTGTTCCTGGTGATCAGGAATCAAACAAGGCGTTAATGGTATCAATACTTGAAGGCAGGGAAAGATATAATCGGGAGAAACGGGTTATTCACGCAAATGGACAAGTTAAAATCATTCAGGACGTTGGGATCCCAATAATTGATTCAGAGGGAAATATCATCGGGTATCGGGGAGCCAGTCAGGATATTACACAACAGACTGAACTGATAGAAAAGCTCAGGTTTAGTGAGGAAAAATTTTCAACTGCATATAATAACGCTCCGGCATTGTTGTCGATCAGCGAATTAGAGACTGGAAAGTACATCGATGTTAATACAACGTTTCTTCAAGTTTCCGGTTTCACACGTGAGGAGGTCATCGGAAAAACTTCCGTGGAAATGCAGTGGATAACACCCGAAAATCGCTTGAAGATCCTTCAGGAATTCAGGGAAAAAGGGAAGGTTGACGAAATGCATTTATCTCTACGCTCGAAATCCGGAGAATGTGTGATCTGTCGATACAATGGGCAATCAATAATGATTAACGGGAAACCGCATATTTTGTCGATGGCGAAAGATATCTCAAAGCAAGTGAAGCTAGATGAAAATCTGAAAATAAATGAATTATCACTACGCCAGATTCAGATGAATCCCCACTTCATTTTCAATGCCCTCAACTCAATCCAGGGACATATATTGAAAAAGGAGAATAAGATTGCTTTGGATTTCCTCTCCCGTATTTCGCAACTGATCCGCATGACGCTCGAATTTTCCTGCAAACAATTTATTCCGCTGCAAGAGGAACTTGTGTTCCTGAATAATTATCTTAATGTCGAAGAGATGCGTTTCGGCGACATGTTTACGAAAGAAATAACCATTGATCCTAAAATAAATCTAAGATCCACAATGGTTCCACCGCTGATTATTCAGCCCTTGATTGAGAATGCCATCAAATATGGAATAATGAGAGCGATGCACTCTGGAAAACTTCTTATAGAATTTGCCAAAAAAAACAGCAGGGTTTTACTGGTTAGTATTCAAGATAATGGCCCTCGCATTGAGAGTTCTAATTTTCATGAGGAAAATCAAGACTTTTCAAAAAGGCTGAATGTATTGAATATTATTAAAGATCGTTTTCGGTTACTCAATGAAATCAACAACACAGACATCTATGGCATGTCTGTTATTAACCTGGCTGATGCCCCGGGTGATCAAATCGGTATAAGGGTAGAGGTCGTTCTCCCCATTACCAGGCGTTATACTCAGTGAAAATGAATTTGCGAAATAATCATACTGTAATCACCTGAAAATTCTCGGTCATCAAACTCTGTAATTCAGGTTTATAATAATGAGCCTGGTTGAATGATCTGCGAAGAGTTGGCTAATCTGCCAACTCTTTTTTTTATTTAAAGTAATTGTCACCGGTCCAACAACGTTGTATGCAATTCTGAATAGCCTTCAGATGGGATTTCGAACTCTGGCTATTCAACAGAGAAGTAGTGAGGTCTGGAATGTCCTCGGAGCAGTCAAAAAAGAATTTGAAAATTTTGGTGGAATGTTAGAAAAAGCTCATAAAGAAATCTCCAAAGCGGGTGATACCATAGAAGAACTACGTGGGAAACGAACTCATGCAATCAACCGTAAGCTGAAAGAAGTTGAAGCACTCCCTACAAAAGAAAGTCGAGAACTCCTTCCTGAAATATCATCCGGGGAGGTGATTGATGAAGATTAGGGTGGTAATGGACAAGCCGATAGTGTTGACCATCCCAGGACGGTCAGAGCAGACTGGTTTAAATGGGTTAAAGTAAGATATATACGGGAGCCCTGTTATATCGGCCCCAGGGGGTCAGATACACCGGCTCTTCCACTCAGCCATTAATAGTCAATAGATTTAATTACCCTTCAAAAAGTCATCAAGTTGTTTTTGAGAAATTCTAATGGCATCCCCAACACGGGATGTTTTAAGACTACCCTCATTGATTTTGTTATAAACAGTAACGGAAGTCACTTTCAGTTTAGCAGCTATTTCCTTAACAGAGAACATTGTATCAGGAGTTTGAGGTGTGTTAACCATCCGTTCTCGATGGTGTTCTAAAGCGGTTGTTATATATTTGAGTTTCCTAATGTATCTCTCCACTTCTGAAAGTTCAAGTTTGCGGAATAAATGGAAATCCGGGGATTTGAATTCAGAGAGTTCCTCAATTTGTTCTAAAATTGATGGTCTTGCCATTTCGTTGTGGTTTTTAAGGTTCAATACAGATGAAAAACAGGCTAATATAAAAAATTAAATTTTAGGAATGTTGAATGGTGATGGCTTCAGGTTGGAAACGTTGCAAATACACCCTACCTTTCAAAACAAAAAATTCAAAATTTTTAATATGTGTGACTCGCCCATATGTACCAGTTATAAAGCGTTACAACACATTTACTATTTCAAAGTTAAAACCAATTCACCTGATATAAAACTGTATAATGTGCCACAAAATTGGGCACAAAACATTAAAAAACCCTTGTAAGTGTTTAATTTACAAGGGTTTGTGGGAATTTCTTGTAGCCCGTAGGGGAATCGAACCCCTGTTACCAGGATGAAAACCTGGCGTCCTAACCCCTAGACGAACGGGCCAACTACTTTTCGGAGTGCAAAAATAAACAGAAAAATTTATGAAACCAAATTAATTCAGTCTGCAGTTGGCAGTTGGCAGTTGGCAGTCCCGCCAGGGCGGGATCTCCGCTGCGCTCCGATTGGCAGTTAGCAAAACCTTCATACTTCGAACTTCTGACTTCCAGTTCGCATTTCCGACATCTGACATCGGACTTAGCTTTCGTCAGATTCAAACCGAAACCCCATCCGTTTCCCGGTTTTTATCAGCATCGCATCCAGCGCT
>CALCGJ010000187.1 GCA_937900965.1 uncultured Bacteroidota bacterium
CAAACCAATTCTCAGATTCCAATATTTCCACATCTAATATATAATTAAATAACTGCTCATATCCAATCATGTTTTTACATAGAAGGTCAACTTGCTCGTTTATCAAAGAAAGGTTGTAGTCCGAAAAAGGTAGATTTTTGATTTTATTTATATCTTCCTCTAAAATTTTCAGCTTCTGAGGATAAGATAAACGTATAAATTCGTCAATACATACTTTCGCCAGAGATAAAGCTTCCTCCTGCTTAATTCCTACTTCGTCAATAAATCTCTTAGCCATTTGTTCAGCAGTTGTTCCCACAACTAAAAATGATTCTTTTGCTATTCGATATAGTTTGGCTTCGTCATTTTCTTTTTGCTTTTCCATAATGGCGAGATTAGAAGATGCTATTTATTTGAAAAAATACTGCCAACAATCAGCCTGCAACCACTTTGGAAGGATTGCATGACAGGAAGTTCGTTTCCGTTTTTTTCTCTTTTAATATTCCTTACTCTCACTTTGGATCACTTTGGCCGACATGATCGGCTGCTGGTTTGTTAGGCAACTTTATGATTCATTTAATTTCTTCTTAGCAAGGTCTCTATTATTTATTGCGTTAGAGTGATGCGGATTAATTTCTATTGCCCTTTCAAAATCTTTTAATGCTTCGTTATAATTATTTAATTTCGCTTTTACCAACCCTCTATTATTATAGGCTTCTGCTTCTTCAGGGTTAATTGCAATAGATTTATCTATATCTTTCATTGCCCCATCCAAATCGCCAAGATCTAATTTGGCAATACTCCAATTATTATATGCTTCAGCGTCATTCGGATTAATTTCAACTGCCCTAGAATAATCTTGAATTGCACCATTTATGTTTCCTAGCTCGTATTTAGCATACCCCCTGTTACAATAAGCATTTGAGTAAAGGGGATTAATTTCAATTGCACTTGAATAATATTTGATTGCGTTTTCCAAATCCCGCTGATTGTATTTAACAACCCCCAAATTATAATAAGCTCTCGAGTCTCTTGGATTGATATTAATAGCTGATTTAAAATCTTTTATTGCCCCACGATAGTCTTGAAGTCTACATTTTGCAAACCCACGATTAGTGTATGCATCATGCATAGTAGGATCAAGTTCAATCGCCCTAGTATAATCCTGTATTGCAGAAGGGAAATCATTTAGACTCTCTTCTATATAACCACGATTATAAAATGCATCTGCAAATTTTGGATCAATACTTATAGCTTTATTAAAGTCTTCAAGTGCACCAAAATAATCTTTTGATTCTTCTTTTTTTATACCGCTTTTAAGTAATATCAAAGATTCACGAATATTATCTCCATCAATCAATTCTATGCTTTTTGTTTTTGAGCGATTGAAGATTTGTTGGAATAGATTCATTATTAAACGTTATTTCAATTTAGATGTATAATAACATAATAAGAAAAGATTCAATAGTAGAGTCATCTGATATAGAGCTACCCTAGAAAATTAGTTTTCTTTGTTGCTATTAAGTATGTATGAATCCCGAAGCTCATTAAAGAAACTTATTGCTTTTTTTACATCAAATAGTTCTGCGTGGTTACCTTGTGCCAAACGCATTGATTTAATTGATGAGAACGAAGTAGCATATCCCACTAATGCATAAAAAGGATGATACAAATCAAAATCGAACTTAACAACATTCATTTCATCAACACGACCGTTATAAAGTGCAAATTTCCAAATCCTTTTAATTGGTAAACCAAAAATATTTTTAATAATAGCCAAACAGGTAAAAAGATTCTCATTAAGAAATCTACCCCCAATAAGTACTTCTTCTCCGCTTTCTAATTGAAGTTTCACCGTTCCTTCATTTGAATCCCAAGTTAATATCTTTGCTTTCATTTGAATCATATTAAAATAGATTTGCAATATATTCTGGAATTCCGAAGTAAATATTATTTCCAATTTCAGGAAATATGAGAAAAATAATGAATGAGATAATTGCAAAATAATATTTATTGAGAACCGCCATCTGAATTAGCTTCTGGTATAAATTATCATTGAATTTGTTAAATCGAATCCTATTTTGAACTGCCTCGCCCAGCTCATTATCCTGCTTATTTGCATTTCCTAATCCAAAAACCTCAAATTTCAAAATTTTGTGAAATGTCGAATACAATATTGCAAATATGTAAACGATCAAAATAATTTTGACAATTGTTTTTGGTGAGAAAGTCAGAGCCAGCAACGAATTATACGCACCAACGAAAGAAAATAGATATATTGAAACAGGACTAACAAAAAATTGGATGAAATATTTTTCTGCTTTGTGATTTCTATACACGATGGGAATGCCTATTAAATATAGGATAAAACTTATTAGTGTTAAAATAAGAAGAAAAATAACGGGGATAAATGTTATTTTAAGAAAAACAATAATGACATCCATGTTTTATTGGTTTGGAGTATATCAAATTGAACTACAGTAAATATTATTTAGCTTTATTCAATGCTTGCTTCATGTCTTTCATTATTTCTTCCCGCTCCTTTTTGTATTCTTCGGGGCTTTTTTTGCCAAATTTCTTATTGTGTTCATCAGCTTCACGCTTCATTTCATCAATAGTCGCCTGTGCTTGTAGTTTTGTAATATGCTCATTATATTTCCGTTCTAAATCTTCAATCTTATCATCAAATTGAGAAATCGTATCTGCAAATTCTCTGCATTTCTCTTGTTCGGATATTGTTAATGGTCTTTTCTTTGCTTTTTCACGAATATACCTTTGAACCTCAAATGTGTTAGGAGTAGCTTTATACCTCTTTTTCATAATTTGAAAATATTCACCCCTCATTCGAAGTTCCCTCATTGCTATCGCTAAATGCAAATTCAGTGCGGAATCCAGAACATCATTGGGCTCATCAAGGGAATTTTCAAGTTCTAAATATTCTTCATGCTTATTTACTTCAGCAAGTATTTCATCAATATCTTCAGTATCGATGGTTCTATGGACTGATTCATATCCCAGCTTTCGATTTATAGTAATTATCGCCAAATAAGTAGTTAAAATTTGAATCCTATTCTTATTCTTGACAAATTGGTTTAGAAAGTCGTTCCTATCCTCTTCAGTTAAAAGTGAGTTGTTCTCCGAGAATAGTTGTTTTGTCACCCGCTTAATTATCCTTCTTACACTCCTTTTGTAAAAATATTCCTTAAACATCATAATCTTTTATGGTTTACTCCCCTTTTTGTGGTTTATCCAAATGCCATTCTATGGGTTGCTGGTTTTATATGCACTGGCGGTTAGTTCTTTAAGTCAAATGAATCTGTTATTTTAAGCTTCTGATAAGTCTTCAAATGGCCTTTATTTTGAAAAGATATTCTTTGTTGATGGGAAAAATTTATTAGTGCTTGGCTGATACAATATTAATGGTCGGGGCCATTTAAATTCTTGTGCTTGATAAGCATTGACTGCTTCAAAAAAACTTTTCCATGTACCCGTTGGATAAATAGCGACATGAAAACAAGCCTTTGGTCGGCAAAATAGATTTCTGCGTGGCTGATAAAGTATGACTAACTCATTAGTGCTATCTTTAATGCCTGAATCAAGGAAGGCTCTAGATATAGATTTAAAATCGCTTTTATGTTTGATCGGTAAAGATAAGATTCGCTCATTGGGCTCCACATCAGGATTCGGAAGTTCAGCATTAATGACACCAAAAGCCCCTAATATTGGAGGTCTAACTTCATCACCTAATATTTCAGAAAATGGTGTAAAAGAGCGGACACACATGAAATATCCCGCAATATATTTCCAAGGAAAGTTGATTCCAGCTGTCAATTGTGTTGTATTGGTCATTGGATCTAAAGATGTGTAAGGTTAATTTAAATCATATCAAAGATAGGAATATATTTATTCCAAATAAAAATCGATGCAGACATATAACCTTTCATCCCAAATCAGATTAATAAAGGGGTTGTGAACTCAACAGAACAAACCTTACAGCACACCCACATTTCGACTGTCAGGATTGGATTATCTAATGTTCTATTTTGCGTAGATCCTTTCAAGAATCTCTAATTGTTCACTTTCTGGCACTGACTTAAAATACCATAGAAACTCATGAAGTTCTTTGGGATTAACCAGATACCCAAAATAATCTATTGATCCGCCACTAGAATTCACTGAAGGAGGACTGATTTTTAAGGATAAGATGTCTCTTATTTCTTTGGATAAATTAGTAAGGATCTTCTTCTGAACATCATCACTTTTCTCACCACTCTTGTAAGAAATTTGTACTCGAAAAGTACATTCTTGCGAAAATTTACCAAATGTCATAATACCTGATGTTGATTAATATATACAAAGATACGACATGAGAAAAGTTGACTGTTTTTTGACTTTGAGGTATAACCTTTCACCCGTAAACCCGATTAATGGGTAAAAAGCCATGAAACAGACAAACAGACAAATCCGGAAACAGGTGAAGGAACTTCAGAAAACTATTGAGTTAGCAGACTTCTATGCATTCATGTTAAGAGATCCTAATAACATGGAGGCTATTGATGATCAAACAATACAATATGCCTTGGTGGCTTGTGTTAATGGCCAGTACTATTCCAGGGAGTGTCAAGTGTATTCAACTTGTCAGTTGACAGCTTGGAGAAGAAGTTTGTTAACCTAAAGCCTTGTCATACAACAGCAGAGCGGACAGTTCATCTTTTACACAGGCTCCTATATCCTTGAACAACGTGGGATGCCATTATTAGGAATCATTTCCATATTTATTTTTTTTATCAATCCCAACTTCACGATAAGCAAGTCCAAGATTATGCTTCTTTATTAGAAATATTCGGTATATAAATCCTACCAGAATCGCCAAAACTAAAAAGGATACACAAATCAAAATTTGGATTAAAATTATGGAGACATATGGGTGATCTGATATGAACTCTTGGATACTGTATTCGTCAAATGAAAATAAAGGTCCAATAATAGGACTAAGAAGACCAAACAACAAACCTCCCGACATAAGTAAAACGAATATAAACAAAAGTATATTTATTAAAATCTTGAAAATCTTTGTCAAAATATCTTTCCCGCTAACACGAATTCTATATTCTGAATCAAATGCTGCGTATGCAAACCCAAGCACTGTATAAACAAGTACGACAACTAGTATTCCGGGAATTAGTAATATAGTAAACAGATAGGGAAAAATAACCCAATAATTTCTTTTCTTAGTTTTTTTAGATGAAGAGCCATCAGAATAAGTTTCATCTGTATGAGTTGAACTTGTCGTATAAATATTTGTTACCTGAATTGTATCAAAATTTTCAATTAAAAAATCATATGCTTCTTTTACTTTAATGAATTGCTTTGTTGCAATGACTTTTTGAAGTTCGAGTTGGAATTTGTCTGGATGTATTTCATGAGCCAGTTTTCTGTACTGTTGCTTTATAGTATCTTTCGTAATTTCAGCCCCCTGAGAAACCTCAAGTTTTTTAAAAGCTTCTTGTATTGTCATAAGGTTTATAATGGTTATGTTACCCTATATCATGTAAATCGTATGTGTAAAAGTTCACCAGTAAAGGTGTAATTTTAATGTGAGGTTGTCAATAATGCCTGGACGGCTCGTATTACATAAAACCTCAAATTATTATCAAGATGAACTTGATGGCTTTGAACAAGCCATGAGAGACTTAGGCATTACTGAATATGATATAATTACCGTAATGGAAACAGAACTCCGTTTTTTTAGAAACGGATTATATCCGCCAGTAAGAGGTTCATTATTTTCCTTAACGACAGATAGACATATCCTTTATACAAGGGGATCGGTGCATCAGTACGAAACTTATCCTGGTATGTACATCCCTGCTCCACTTGAAATAAGGATTGTAAAACGAGCATCCTCAATCAAAACAGTCTGTAAAGAAATTTTGGGCTTAACGAAAATGAACTGGAACAATACCCAGTTTGACAACAAATACCCAATAACCATTGGTTGTGCAAGAAAAGTCGGGGAAATAATGAAATATATTGGTGAAAATGAAACACCCAAAGAATCCTATGCTTTTTATATGTAGTAAATATTAACCCGATCCGCAACTATCTGATCCTAAACTAAACAAATCAATCATGCTCTTCTTCCAACCATATGTCTTTATCAAGCTTACAAGCAGGTTCAAATAATGCTTTAAGTTCCTGTTCAATAAGTTTTCTTCCTTTTTGTTTTAAACAGGTAGTGTAGTGGTGACCAACATTAAATCTTCTGAATCCTACGTCGCATTGGAGACACCCTGCACCGATTTGGCTGCCTTTTCAATTCTGGGGGTTTTACACATGCCGCAATCGCTTTACCAATCCGTTATTTTGAAACAGTAATCGTGGCAACCATCGGGTTGATTGTAAATATGGTAAGCGCCTGGTACCTTCATCTCGACTATAAGCACCACGACCATAACATCAGAGTAGCTTATCTGCATGTCCTTGCCGATGGGCTCACAAGCATTGCGGCTATTGCTGCCCTTACAGGCGGAATGATCTTCCACCTGCCAGCATTGGATTCTATCGGAGGGATCATCTGTTCACTGGTGATTGTGAAATGGAGTATTGACCTGATCCGATCCTCAGGTAAAGTGCTGGTCTGGTTTGAAAAGGTTGGTTAATAAAGTTGATTCGTTACATGTATCTGACAACAAGCAATGATAACCCAATCAACGCAACCATGAACCCAACAAATATTAACATGAAAAAACCAAAGCTGCTTTTGTGGCCTGAATTGTTTTCTGAATTACTTTTCATTTCCATAATGACTGTTTTGTTTGATTATTGTTTATATTGATATAATTCGACGATCGTTTTATTTATTTCCTTTTCGGTTTCTAACAAATTGGTCGCACTACTATAATAAACAGACAATTCCAGAATATATTCAAGGAGTGAAATCTCCCCTTTTTCCAGTGCTTTGTAGAGTAATTCTGTATTAACAAAGGATTGGAGCGAGGTCTGGTAGTCAAAAACCGTTTTTTGCAAACCGATAATTTTCGTATGATATGTTTTAAGTTGATTGTATAACTGTGATTTGCGATCCGCCTCCATGCTCTGCAAGGCGATGGTTCGGGCTTTTGCAAACTTCACCTTGTTTTTATTCTCCCAGAGCGGAATTGATATCCCGGCAATAATTCCTTGAAGTTGTTGATTTATTACCTTTTCGCTCATATATCCTGCGGAAAATTTAGGCAAGCTCAATGCAGTCGATAACTGTTGCTGTTTATAGCTGAACGTAATTTCGTTTTTAATCAAATTCAGTTCAGGAATCTGTTGCAATGATTGCTGATACCATTGGTCAAACTCCTTAGGGATAATTGAGTATGTATAAACTGTATCCGAAAAGTCAATAGGTACACCGGCATTATAGCTGGCTAATTCCGATAGCAAGGCCTCTCTGTTGATCCCACTGGTTTCTGCTTCTTTCCGGAGATTTAACAAAAACAACTGCGCTTTATTGAATTCCAGGATATTTGCTTCACCGGCATCCATCTTTTTTCTATAGGCATCGGCAATCAGTTGCGCTTGCAAAAACCTTCTATTTGTTAGCGTTTGTAACGCATTGGCATATATCAAATCAACAAGAATCAACCTTGTTCTTCGCAAAACAGAATTTCGCTGTTTTTGATAATCTATATCACTTTGATCGTTCCTGTTATTGGCAATTTGATTTTTATAAACATAGGCAGTTGGGAAATCAAAAGTCTGTTTGACATTGATGTCTATTCTATTACCAATTGTTGTAGGATCCCCCCATAGATAGTGAAATTCAAATTCAGGATTCTGTAGTGCTAATCCTGTTCTGTTTCCAATTTTTTCTGCTGTAATGTTGCTCCGTAAAGCAGAAAGAGTCGTGTTATTCTTTTCTATTTCACCTAGGATTTTATCGATACTGGTTTGAGAGATTAGCGAAGAGTGCCAGCAAAAGAGGCTGAATAGTAATAATATTCTTGATTTCATAACTTTCCGGGTTTTACAGATTCACGATTTTTCAAAAGACTATAAACAATGGGGACGATGTAGATGTTCAGCAGGGTTGAGGTTAGCAACCCTCCCAGGATGACTTTTGCCATTGGGCTTTGAATCTCATTACCCGTCAGATCTCCGTTGAGCGCTAATGGGACAAGCGCAAGAGCGGCGGTCAATGCGGTCATTAGAATAGGATTCAGACGATCGGATGAGCCTTTGATAATGGTTTCACGAATACTGACGCCCAGTTTCTGCAGGTTCTGGTAGTGCGAAATCAGGAGTATACCGTTCCTGGTCGCAATCCCGAAGAGTGTTATGAAACCAATAATGGCCGGAATACACAACATACCCGATGTGAAATAAATGGAAAATACACCACCAATTAGTGCAAATGGCAGGTTAAGCAGGATTATACCTGCCAGTTTCAGATTCTTAAACTCCTGAAAAAGCAACAGGAATATTATCAGAATTGCAATTATAGAAGTAATCAGTAGTGTTTGCGACGCTCTGGCTTCACTTTCAAACTGACCGCCATATTCGATACGGTAGCCTTTTGGGAGGGTTATTTTTGCGTTGATATTATCCTGGAGATCCTTGACTACACCTCGTAAATCTCGCCCAGATACATTGGCAGATACTACAATTTTCCGTTGAACATTTTCCCTGCTGATGGAATTTGGTCCTGTAACAGATACGATGTCTGCCACTTGCTCCAGCGGAACTTTTTTTCCGTCATAGGTATCGATTAGTGAAGAGCGGATTCCTTCGATCGTATTTATATAATCGTTATTTAACCGCAGAACGAGGTTAAAACTCCTTTGCCCTTCATAGATATTGGCTAATTTTTCGCCGCCCAATGCGATGTCGATAAATTCATTGAACTGTTCAATGGTTATTCCATAATTTGCCAGCATATCCCTGTTTGCCCGAATTTGAATCTGTGGAATTTCGATTTGCTGTTCAACATTTACATCTACCAACCCCTTTACTCCCACAATAGCAGCTTTAATTTCATTACCTGTTGAAAACATGGTATTCAAATCAGTTCCAAACAGTTTTATGGCAATATTAGCCCTGGTCCCTGAAAGCATATGGTCAATTCTATGTCCCAGCGGCTGCCCTATTGTAAATGCAATTGCAGGTATTCCGGCTAATTTTTTTCTGACATCATCAAGAAACTCAGTTCGGCTTCGATCATTGAGTTTGAAATTAACATCAATTTCAGCACTGTTTGTCGTTTGCGAATGTTCATCAAGTTCACCCCGTCCGGTTCTGCGGGCAGTACTTTCCACTTCAGGAATGAGAAGCAATTCCGTTTCAACTAAGTTTCCCAAACGGTTACTCTCCTCTAAAGATGTCCCAGGCTTACAGATGACCGATAACGTAAGTGATCCTTCATTGAACTCAGGCAGAAAACTTCGCCCCATCCGGGTGAAGGTCAGTAGTGAGATAAAAAATAGGAGCAGTGAAGAAACAAGGATAAGTCTTTTATGGTTTAAGGCCCATCCAAGCGAATTCTCATAATAGCCTGAAAGCTTACGTACAAGCCATTTATCTTTCTCGTTTTTCGAAAGATATTTCTCATTTGTTAAAAGTAGTTTGCAAAGCAATGGTGTCAGCGTCATGGCTACGACAAGCGAGATAAAAAGGGAAACTATAAATGATATCCCCAATGGTTTAAGCATACGCCCTTCCATTCCGGAAAGAAAGAATAGCGGGAGAAATGCTACCATTATGATCAGCGTGGCGTTAAGAATTGATGCACGGATCTCTTTGGAAGCCTCAAAAACGACAGTGAAAGAAGATTGACGTTCGTCTTTGTTTTTCAAACGGTTCTGACGAAGCCTCTTATAAACATTCTCAACATCAATAATGGCATCATCGACCAGGGCTCCGATTGCAATTGCCATCCCACCTAGGCTCATCGTATTTATGGTTAATCCCATTGCCTTCAAGACCAACAACGCACCAAAGAGCGACAGTGGAATAGCAAAAAGAGAGATAATGGTAGTACGGAAACTTCCCAGGAAGAGAAACAGAATGATGATCACAAAAATGCTACCCTCAATCAAAGCTCTTGTAACATTGTTTATGGATGTCTCAATAAAATCAGCCTGACGGAATATCTTGGTATCTAATTTGACATCAGCTGGTAGTGTTTTCTGTAGAACAGATAGGTTTGATTCAAGCTGTCTTGTTAATTTCAGCGTGTTGGCATTGGGCTGTTTTGAAACGGAAATAATGATGGCATTTTTGGCATTTTCAGAAGCGTATCCCATTTTAACGGCACTTCCTATTTTCACCTCGGCAATATCGCTGATTCTGACAGGCTTGCCATTGATTGACTTTATAAAAGACTTTCCAAGTGCCTCCAGATCATAGGTCCGGGCAATTCCACGCACTGCATATTCATTTCCGAATTGCCTGACTGTACCACCGGAAGAGTTCTGACTTATCCCTTTACACACATTCGCCAACTCACTAAATGAAATTTTGTAATACTTCATTTTCTGAGGGTCAGCCAATACTTGATACTGTTTATAATCTCCGCCGATTATGGTAACCTGTGAGACACCTCCGGTTGCTAGGAGTAAGGGCTTTATATTCCAGTCGGCAATCGTGCGTAAATCCATCATACTGGTGCTGTCGGACTGGATACCAATGAAAAACATTTCACCCATTACACTGGACTGTGGTGCAAGCATCGGCTGTCCGACCCCAAGAGGCATTTGAGATGATACGCTTATCAGTTTCTCACTTACAATCTGGCGGGCCTTGAATATGTCTGTTCCCCAATCAAACTCAACCCAAACAAATGAAAATCCCTGTGCCGAAGCAGATCGTACTCTGCGCACATCAGTCGCTCCATTTACTGCAGCTTCTAAAGGAAAAGTTACCAGTTTCTCAACTTCTTCAGAGGCCATGCCGTGTGCATCAGTCATGATCACAACTGTAGGTGCCGTAAGGTCGGGAAATACATCAACATCAATGGTCGTAGCGGTACGGATACCAAGTACAACCATCACAACTGCGCATAACAATATGAAATACTTATTATTAAGCGAAAATTTTATAATATTGTTTAACATGGTTGCAGTTTTTAATGAACGTGTCCGGCATGAGCATCTAAAGTACCTGTTGCCTGGGATAATTTTACCATGATGGCTCCATTGCTGACTATCCGCTCGTTTTGATTAATTCCTTGTCGAATCTCTGTTTTCAATCCATCCGTTACCCCAATCTTAACTTCCCTCTTCTCAAATAACTCAGGGTGGATCTGTATGAAAACAAAATGGTTTCCCTGTTCTTCCATTATGGATGAATTTGGTATAGTGAGTGCATCACTGCTTGACTGTGTTTTTAAGAAGAGTTCTACAAAACTGCCGGCAACGAAACTGCCCTTATTATCAATCTGGAGATTAACCGGGATCAAATAATTGTCATCATTGGTGTTCCGGCCATATGACAATACCTTTCCGTTTAACTCTTCCAGTGTATAGGTTTTATTATCCTGAAGTGTTCGGATATTCGCAGAAACGATGGATGCTAAGGATGACACATACTTCTGCTGAACATCTGCGCGAAGCAATAGTACTTTATTCTGTGCAACACTGATGAGCGGCTGTCCTGTTTCGACATACTGTCCATTCTGAACAAAAAGTTGCTTTATAAAAGCAGTCAACGGGCTGGTAACAGTTTGGCCTGTCGAACTAAAATTCTTGCTTAGATTATCATAGACTGTTTTAGCATTTTCATAATCATTTTTTGATTTAGAAAATTCCTTTTCAGATACAATCTTATCCTTAACCAATTCAGCCTGGCGGTCAAAGTCAGCCTTGGTCTTCTCGAAATTATTTCTAGCTTCCGAAAACCTTACTTCTGCATTCCCATCAGCCAGACCGCTGCCGGAAAGGGTAAAAAGAGACTGACCTGCCTTTACCTCTTGACCTTCCAGAATATTCAAACTGGCATACATTACCAGACCATTGGTTTTTGCCGACAAGATAACTTCATCACCCTGGGAAGGTTGAATCTTGGCTGTTGTTTTAATTATCCGGCCAAATGGCTGTATTACCGGCAATTCAGTAGCAAAATCAATTTTCCAGGATTGCTCTTTTGTAAAAACAACTGTATTGGTCCTTGAGTTAATCCATGTTGCGGCAGCGCTATCAACTGCTTTTTCGTCAGAATAAATAGATATATCCGAAATAATGACCTGGTATTGCTGTTGGTTTGTCACTATGTCATAGATGATTTGACCCCGACCCTGCACCTTAGGAGTTATGTCAAAACTATAGATTCCTTTTCTTGAAGGCTTTTCGAGAAATTGACTTACCTCAATCCCCCCGACAACTAATCTCATTTTCACACCTCCGGTAACAACCGGCTTAAAGTCATTCAGAAAAGAAAGATGTGATAAAACATTCGACATTTTCCCTTTAACAAATGGGTCTGCTTCTGCAAACACCTCTATATCATTGCTATAAGCCGTAAGTTGAATTTTAATTTTTTCTGATTCACCGTCATGATCCTTGTCATGTTCACCGGTGCAACCTGCAAATACGAGTGCAAGTAATCCCCAAAAGAATATTTTCCTTTTCATTTATAAATGGTATTTGATTTGAAAATGATTAACTGCAATGCATGAAGGAACGACGGTAAATCACAATTACCGTAATGCATTGGCCAGAAACGATGAGGTTAAGTCAGGGGAGGCGCCCTTAATCCATCACTATGATTTAAGAATCGAATATAAAAAGGTATGTAAAAATGCTGCTTGTGGAGAGAGAATCCAACAGGTTGCAAGGACTTTGTGAATTGTAAATTTAAAAAGCCGGTCTGATATTTAAATGAAAAAATCTGGATTTTGGAGTCAGACCGCAATAAAAATGCTGATCTGATGGAATTTTTAGAAACAAAAAGGTCTTGTTTTAAGATACATAATTGTGTCTGGCACTCACCGTCATCTTCATGGCCTGGATTTGTGCCCTGATGGCGATTAGTTGCATCATCCTTTGCGCAATGAGTATCCAGTAAACAAACCTGCTTTTGGTGATGGTGATGAGGAATAGCACTATGAGCCAATAAGATTATACTGGCAATAAAAATGAATGATATTCCAATGAATCGTTTTAGCATTCTATCGCAATCTGAACAATGCAAATGTAAAAAATAATTATTTCCTGTCAAGTCAACCGCAGTCCTTAAAATCCAACAAGCCAACCATCAGCAATGCTTGATGTTTAATTGACATCTTAATTTATATGACTGAGTAGTATTTTCAATCCAATTCCAATTAAAATAACACCTCCAATAATCTCCATTCTTTTTCCTAGTTTACCCCCAACCTTTTTCCCAAACAACATCCCGACCATAGAAACCAGGAAGGTAACAACCCCAATAATCAATATTGACCAATAAATATTTATTTCAATTAATGCAAAGCTAACCCCGACCACCAGAGCATCAATGCTGGTCGCTACTGCCATTCCGAGTAGCACTACAAGGTTTAATGGATTGAAATTGCTGTTTTCCTCGTCTTTTTTCAAACTTTCATAGGCCATTTTCATCCCTAGCACAGACAATAATCCAAATGCAACCCAATGGTCATAATTTGCAATAAGACCGGAAACCTGATTCCCTAAAATCCAACCAATGAGGGGCATCAATGACTGAAAAAATGCCAAGGTAAATGCTATTTTAACAGCCTGGAAAAACCGGATATGTCGGATAGTTAAGCCAGAGGAGATAGAAACAGCAAAAGTATCAAAGGACAGCCCCACAGCAATCAGAAGTATTGTTATTAAGTCCATAAAAGTTATTGTATTTACACCGGCAAATGTAAACTAATATTTTCCTCAATTGATGCTATGACTGCAATACCATTGTTTAATCAAACAATTCGTTAAGCCAGTTTTTCTTTCTTTGATGTTTGTAATAATCATGCTGTTTGTGATCATCAAAGTGTGGTCGGGATTGAAAATCGAGGTTATTGACAGGCTGAGATGATTTTTCGATAATTTTATCGAGTTCACCCCTGTCCAACCAGATTCCACGACAATTCGGGCAATAATCGATTTCTATTCCCTGTCTCTCGGACATCACTAATGGTACATTACATTTCGGGCAATTCATAAGATAAAAGTTTAAGTTATTGGTATATTATTATTTGTGAGTTAAATCTGTATCTGTTTCTGTCCATTATGGGATTGAGAAATCTTATATCAAGGATTGAACCTTTTTTTCAATCCAAATCATTGGAAAAATTAACAATCCGATACCGGCCGAAACCAAAATATCTCTTAAATCCAGAGAGGCTGTTCCAAATATTCTTTGCATAAAAGGATTATAAACAAATAATGCCTGAAGGGCCAGTATTGACCCAATCCCTATAAAAATAGTCTTATTACTGAAAATGCCAATCCTTATTAAAGAATCTTTTAGTGACCGGCAATTTAACATGTAAAAAATCTGAAACATAATAATAAAGGTTACTACAATTGTCTGAGACTTTGGCAATGCTTCCGCATTTGTAACACCACCTGACAACGCTTTTGAGTATTCCCAGTTGAACAGTATAATGGCCCCGGCTGTCATAATAATTGAAACGAAAATCACTCGAAACGTGACAAATTTGTTGAAAAGAGGCTCATCCGGATCTCTTGGAGGTCGCCGCATTACATTAGGTTCTTTTGCCTCGAAAGCCAGTGGCAGGGCAAGGGCTATGGCCGCAACAAGGTTTATCCAGAGAAGCTGGGTTGGCAGCATGGGCAACAAGAGTTCTTTCGTTAGTGCGTTGAACGGGAAAAACATTATGCCATAGATAAGTATGAGCGCCAGTCCGAAGTTTGTTGGGAGTAAAAACACCAGCGACTTAATCAGGTTGTCATATACCCTCCTTCCTTCCTCGACTGCGGCACTGATACTTGAAAAATTGTCATCGGCAAGCACAATGTCTGCCGATTCCTTTGAAACCGATGTGCCGGTGATGCCCATAGCTATACCAATGTTTGACTGTTTAAGTGATGGTGCGTCATTTACGCCATCACCTGTCATGGCAACAATGTGGTTGTTTCTTTGTAATGCCTTTACTAATTTAAGTTTATGCTCGGGGGCAACACGAGCAAAAATATTGATTTCATTTACTATTCTATGTAGTGTTTCATCGTCCATTTTTGATAGTTCAACACCTGTCACAACAGCCCCAGTTGCAGACAACCCGATGTCTATCCCGATAGATCGAGCCGTAGCGCGGTGATCTCCCGTAATCATTTTTACCGTAACCCCTGCATTATGGCAGGCTTTTATCGCCTCAATTGCTTCGGCACGGGGAGGATCAATCATGCCAATTAGGCCGACAAATTGGAATCCATCTTGCACATCGGTTTTCAATAGTTCTTTGTTGTCGTTATTCCAACCTTTCTGAGCCACTGCCAATACGCGCATTCCTTTAAATCCGAATTGTTCAATTTGATGGAAAATTAGATTGTGTTCCAGCGGATAACCTCCAAGGTGTTGCAGGCAGCGCAACATAATCACCTCGGGTGCACCCTTTATAATGATCATTCTTTCGTTATCCCCGGTAAGAGTGGCCATATACTGCTGTTCAGAATCAAAAGGGATGACATCTTTTCTGGGATGTTTTTTGCGTAATTCATCTGCAATTATTTTTGCCTTAGCTGCAGCAACGATAATAGCAGCTTCCGTAGGATCGCCTACAATACAATATTCATTTCCGGCAGCATTAATATTTGCATCGCTGCACAAAACCGCATTTTTCAATAATGTCTTAACATCGTTGGGTAAATCCTTCAATTCTTGTCCATTTAGCAAAAAAACACCGGATAAGTTATACCCGACACCCGATATTTGCAAAGAATTTTGGGCAGTCCATAGTTCATTTACGGTCATCTCATTTCGTGTAAGAGTTCCGGTTTTATCAGTGCAAATTACTGTTGTGCTTCCCAATGTTTCTACCGCCGGGAGTTTACGAATAATCGCCTTGCGTTTGGCCATGCGTTGTACTCCGATAGCAAGGGCTATTGTGACCACAGCCGGAAGACCTTCCGGAATTGCTCCTACAGCCAATGCAATGGCAAAAATCAAACTCTCTTTTAAAGCTAATCCTAACAAAATACCTTGTCCGGTTGAACGGATTGTACCAATTATCATGATTAACGCCGTAATTATGATAATCCCGATGGTGAGATAATTGCCGATGGTCGCCAACTTTTTTGTTAGTGGAGTCTCTAAATCAGTCGCTTCACTCAACATATTCGATATTTTTCCAAGTTCGGTCAACATGCCTGTTGCAACAACGACAGCCGTAGCAGTACCTGATGATATAAGCGTACCGCCATAAACCATACACTTTCGATCACCGGTTACTGCGTCAATGTTAACAGAATTAACTGATTTTTGTGCCGGCAATGACTCACCGGTAAGGGCTGCTTCTTCAACCAGTAAGTTTTTCTGGTGAATCAGCCTCATATCAGCAGGTACGCGATCTCCAGCTGCCAATTGCACCACATCACCAGGAACTATTTCGGATACAGGAATTGTCACAGGATGGTCATCACGCAAAACAGTTGCGTTTTCAGGAACCATATCGCTGAGGGCTTCAATAGCTTTTCCGGCTTTAAACTCCTGAATAAAACCTATAATGGTATTTATAATAACAACCGACAGAACTACTAACCCATCTGTAATTTTCCCAAGTAGGGTTGCCAATGTGCTGGAACAAAGCAGAACCCAAATGAGGGGATTATTTATTTGTCTCCATAAAAGCTTTAAAGGTCCATCTTTCTTTTTCCTTTTAATCTGATTTACCCCAAATGTCAAAAGCCTCCTTTTTGCTTCTGCTGATGTCAGCCCATTTTGCGAAGTTCCAAATTCTTCAAGAACTTCATCACATTCTTTTGCATGCCATTGTACCGCTTCAGATTTATTCATTTTCCTGGTTTTTGCTCACCTACACGATTTTTCTGCTAACCATTTGTTCATTTTTTCTGCAGGTCACTTACTCCAATAAACGGAACGGCACCACCGCCCGTAACCTGGGGCAGGATTCCATTCCATTTCTCTATTGCTTTGAGATTCGCCTCTATTTTTCTGAGCTCTATAAGGTCGGGTGAAATATTCATTTTCTGTAAACGCAATGCCTCTGCCTCTGCTGTTGCCGCAGCTACCGTTTGCTCTGCCTCAATCTTTATTCTATCCAGGTCTCTCTTTGCTTTTAGCGCATGTTGTTCTGCAGTCTGCTTGGCCTCAATAGCGTCCATAAATACCTTTGAGAAACTAAATGTAACTATGGAAACAGCATCAACTGCAATATTCGAAGCCATAAGTTTTTCAGTAAGGGCTTCTTTCATAGCGGTACTTACTGCCGGCCTCTTTGTTATCAGTTCTTCAGCCGAATACTTCGCTGATACAGCTTTGGTTACTTCTTGAATTGCTGGATCTATAATACGTTCTTTGAATTCAACCCCGATGGTTTGATAAACTATATTTGCCTTGTCGGGTATGATATGATAGTTAAGTGCAACCGATAGAGTCACATCCTGCAAGTCAGATGATGCCGATGATGCATCAGTCTGTGCCTTCTGAACCTTTACGTCCATTATGATGACTTTCTGCATGATGGGCATTCTGAAATGCATTCCTTCATTCAAAACCTTGTCTTGAACAGCACCAAAATTCAGGACAATGCCTCTTTCACCTGCACCAATTTGAACCCAGGGTTTGAATATCATTAAAACCAAAAACAGAACTCCTATAATGAGGATTGTCCTCAAAGGGCCTTTCCTGAATACTTTTTGCATCCCATCAATGTTAATATCCCGGTTTATCATACTATTTGTTTTTTGTTATCTTGTGCAATTGGCTCTGCGGAATACGCCCCGTTTTTTAGAGTGGTATCTGATCTCCACTTAACCATTGTTACCGGTAATGAATAGTTCTCATGTTACCTGGTTTCTTTGTCGATTTTGTCCTGCCTGCTTTTCCTTTTCATATACTAACCATGACAATCGCAATGGCGACACAAACAGTTGCTATTATTGCAATAGGTTTCAACTTAAATTCAAGTAGTTTCTTAACTTCCGGACCTATTTTTATTATCAATAGGGCCAATAAATAAAATTTTATTCCCTGGCTTATTAGCGTGGCAACACTGAAAACGATTATATTAATATCAAATACTCCCGATGAAATTGAGAATATCTTATAGGGTACTGGTATTAATGCTGCAACAAACAACACCCCAAAACCCCATGTCGTATACAGAACATGAATTTTATTGTAAATTTCTTGTGAAAAACCGGGAATATTGTTAAACATAAATTGTGCAAGTCCCGTGAAATCTCCATTCGAATTAAGCCAGGCAAAATGACCAATGGAATAGCCTGCAATTGCTCCAAATAATGTCCCGAATGTGCCAAATAACGCGTACTTGTATGCATTCGTTATATTTAACAATGCCAGCGTCAGGAAAAACATTGGCGTTGGCAAGGGTAAAAAGGAGGCGTCGGCAAATGCACAAATAAACAATGCCCATGCACCCCATTTTGTGGTTGCCCAATGCAAACTCCAAACATGTATAGTTTCAAACCAATACTTGATTTTGCATTTCAAGTGATTTAAATGGAATACATTGGATTCTTTCAAGATTTTGTTTCCCTTTCATAACTATCGAAGAGTTCTTTTTCGTCTTTGCCTTGTTTAATCCCATTTATCAGCAGAAGCAGCAGTTTCGGGATGTTATTTTCATTAAACCCAATTTTAACCGCGAAACTATTTGCTAGGCGAATTTCAGCCTTATTAATCGTACCGTCAGCAAGTATCATTTTCACCAGGTCATAAACTTGTTCAAAACGTTTGGAAAATTCATTCAGTGGAATACAATCTGCCTTTTCTGTTGTTTCGATTAAATTGCCTATATCTGAATCCGTAAAACCCTGCTTTTTACCAATTTTATAAAGCAACTCTGATTCGGCAGCACTTATCGTACCGTCTGCCTTTGCAATACGTATAAGAAGAACGAAATATTCAAGGTTCTGCTTTAATATTGAGTGATTTGAAAAATTCATGATTTCCATATTCTGTTTTTTAGGATAATGCACTCCATTACGCTGAAAGTTTTGTTTCTGTTTTTTTCAATTTGGCACGAATGGCTTCAATGACCATCGGCAACAATGACAATCCAATAATTCCAAACACTACAAGCTCAAAATTTTGTTGTATAAAAGACAAATTGCCAAAGAAATACCCCATTAATACCAGGCCAATTACCCACAAACAACCTCCAAAAATGTTATACCGAATAAATTTGGCATAATTCATAGCCCCGATGCCTGCAACAAATGGGGCGAAGGTCCGGACGATCGGCACAAACCGGGCAATAATGATCGTTTTCGGCCCATGTTTTTCATAAAACACATGTGTCTGGTCAATGTATTTTTGCTTCACCAACTGACGGCCTTTTATCTTCCATGAAATTAATTTTAACCCAATTGTTTTTCCCAAAAAATAATTTAGACTGTCGCCGAAAACTGCAGCGGTAATAAGCAGTACGATTACGATCCATAAATTTAATTCTGCTGTATTCCCCGCTTCGTTAACAACTCCGGCACAAAAAGTTCCTGCGACAAACAAAAGTGAATCACCTGGTAAGAATGGCATCAGAATTATACCTGTTTCAATGAAAATGATTAAAAACAGAATGGCGTAAATCCAAATTCCATAGTTCTGAATCATTGAAAACAAATGTGTATCTAATTGTAAAAAAAAATCAATGACTGAATTAACGATTTCCATTGTCAGTTGTGTGTGGTCTATTAGGAAAATTGATGCTCTTAATTTTTTCTTTTTGAGAATTAATTTCTTCTTCCTAAATATATCATGATGTAATACAATAACGTGGCCAGAGACCCTAATGCCGCAACTACATAAGTGTATGCAGCCCATTTTAAGGCATCCTGGGCTTTTGGTTGTGTGATATGGTCCGTTACACCGGCAGTTCTTAACCATGCCATTGCCCTCTTACTTGCATTAATTTCGACCGGAAGGGTAACAAAGCTGAATATGGTTGTAAAAGCAAATAATCCTATGCCGGCTAATAAAAGCTGGGGAAATACATTAATCACAAGTATTCCTCCAAGTAGTACCCATTGTACCCAGTTGGATGCAAAACTGACTACCGGGACCAATGTTGACCGCATTCGCAACCATGAATATGCACTTGCATGTTGAAGTGCGTGACCGCATTCATGAGCGGCAACAGCCCCGGCTGCTACGTGTTTTCCAAAGTACACATCGTGACTTAGATTAATGGTTCTGGCAGTAGGGTCATAATGGTCGGTAAGCTCACCTTTTACCGAAAGTATTTTTACATCTTTTATTCCATTATCTCTTAGCATTTTTTCAGCAACCTCGCATCCTGATAGACCATAATTCATCGGAATCAGAGCGTATTTCTTAAATCTCGATTTAAGCTGGTAGCTGATCAACCAACTGAGTAGCATAAATCCACCAAAAATTAAAAAATATGTTATCATGGCTTTAGAGTTTTATTCTTCCTGACTTCGGACAATACGAAAAGTGTAGTGTGTGAAAGGGGGTCAAGATTAGCAACCATCATTATATCAAACGAGATCATTTGCCGAAACCTTTCCATAGTTTATCCAGAAATACTGTAATGCTGTCTAAAATCCCCTGTAAGCCATTCTGGCTGATAAAGTAAGCGGCTTTCATAATTAGAGGAAACAGAACAACAACCAATAGAATTATTATCGCTATCACCACTATTACAGCTATTTTTGTAAATATTCTGATCGTTCTATTGGTCCTGTATTTCATCAGAAAAAATAGCCATTTTTGGTATGCATCACTTCGATGATATGCAGGGTGTGAATAATGTTGGTATCGATTGCCTTCATGATACCTGGATTGTCTGTAACCCTCGTGATACTTACGTTTGTTCTCAACAATGTCATCAAATTCCATATCGAAATGATTAAAAAACAATTAAAGAAATCAGTGAATACTAAAATTCAGGGATGCACAAATTCAATAAACATAAGGCATACCCTATGAAGGAACTTGTGAGAAAAAAAATATATTAGGAAATTTTTGGCGGCTGCCAGATAGAACAGGAGAACTTTAGAATTAATGAATAGTCCTGTGCAATTTGAATTGGTGAACTGAAGTCTGCAATGGAAAAGACCTCATTGGAATGATGGATTTGATCATCGTCAAATGTGTTTATTTCCGAATTAAACCGATTCTCGGCATTGTTTGTTCCTGCAGAAGTTTCAAGAATATATGGCCTTATCTGGGAATTAGAGTACACAGTTATTCCAAAGCAGGTGAACACTGCAAATAAAATGATTACCCTGAGAAATGTTTTTCTGTGTATTTTCATTGGTAGGCAAAAGTACTATTACTTCTGATATCTGCTAAGCGTTTCATGTTAAATAATTGTTAATTAATTCGAATTCACAGATATGCTTTATTATTTGCTGTATTATTTGCCTTTGCTTAAGTATTTAAGGATTTGTTCTTTTTCAAAGGTATCCATGGATACTTTTATTGTCATTTTTTCTACCCATTGATGCCACTCTGCTTTCGTGTACTTTTCTGGCAAATACAAAGTGTGACAACCTGCACATTTTTGAATATAAAATTTTCTTCCTGCCTGTAGTTCTGAAAGGCTGGCGGCAGTTGTTTCCTGGCTTGAAGAAGGAATGTACAATGTAGATGTACAGGAAAACGCAACTGTCAAGCCAATTAGACAAACAATCAGGATTTGTTTATTAAAACATATACGAGAATAGCAATCTAAACTGTACTTTTTCATATTCATTCAAATTAAGGCCTGAGTTTGTTGATCCTTTGAAAGAAGCGACTTGCGGCAATACCGTGAAGTTAAGCCAGAATTTATCCAGGGTGTAAGAAAAGCCAAGGCCTGAATAGAGAGCACTATGGGCTATGTTCCCGTCCAAAAAGACATTTTTAAATGTATTTTCCTGGGTCAGATGAAATCTTGGACTAAATGACCAGGCAAATGCAAGTAAGCCATCCAGTTTCTGTTCTGTATTCCATTCAAGCTCATTATTTTTATAATAGGGAGCAAATTCATGTTCATAAACCCCATTAAATGCAATGGTCAAATTGCCGATTTTCTTATCTAATATTAATTTACCTTCCAGATCAAATTCATTACTGGCGATACCCACCTCAGCGTATAGTGCAAGTCCGACAGGATGTGCTACAGGGTCGAGCAGTTTGAGTTTCCACTCATTGGAAAACCCGAATTCATTTTCAGTGGATAACGACTTGATTGAATCATCCATCATAGTACTGGTTTTAGAACTAAAGTTCAGATAAAAAGCGGTCTGCAGGTTACTGCCAAGTCCGATTTCATATTCTGTCCGGTTGTCGTAGCGAACATAAAAATCTTCCCTTCCGGTTCGTATGGTGTTCCAAGATTCCAGTTCGCGCTGGCCTTTATTTAAAACAGTACTTTGATAAGTATAGGTAAATAATCTGTCCTGCGCCTGTGTAACCATTATGCCCGATAGAGCAACAACAAAAACGAGACATCTCTTTATGGTATTATTTGCATTCATGTGACTGAAGTTTAAAATTAGAATGCAAAGGAACGGAGAGAAATCCGCTCGGGCAATCCCAATATGTTGGTATATTATCGCTGGAAATCGACCAGGTTATTTAAGGCAGCATAAAGGGTCAAACCAGGGATGCTCTTGATACCGAGCTTAAATGTGATATTTTTCCGATGGGTTATTACCGTATGGATGCTGATAAACAGTTGACCGGCAATTTGTTTATTGCTGTATCCCTGTGCAACCATCGTCAGGACTTCTATTTCCCGGTGTGAGAGCTGGTTGTCGGATTTAACATCGGATACTCCGGATAGGTATTCCATGAGTGTTTGATTAATCGTATCCAGGTTGTCGTGTACATAGAGAATATCGTCAGAGCATGAATCCAGTTTGTTGAAAAAAACCGCAGTTTCAATTCCGACAATTCGATTTCCATTCTTCTTTATGACCTTAGCGTGTTTCTTTATTTCATCCGAAAACTGAGTATCAACCATGATCAACATATTCTTCCAGGTATTGAGCACCGTATCTTCAGGAACAGCAACCATCACATCAGTAATCCCAATGTTTCTGGATAACAGAATACTTTTTAATCCCTGTTGAATAATGGGTGAACTATGGATGATAACAGAATTTCCAGTTTGCATTAGAACAGATTTAAGGAGCCTGCAAGGCAATAAGCCTGGGAATCAAAATTTTATCCTCAAACCTTGCATGGTCAAGTTGCTCTTTTTCAAAATGGGATAAGGTGTGAAGCAAATCGTTAATCAGGTTCATATCAATCTGCACGGGAATATGCCTTATGATGATGGTCTTTAGGTCGCTGAGCTCATTTTCGACGTTAGTATGTTGCTTGAAGAGTTTTTTAAGGTTCGAAACTTGAGTTTTTCCTTTAGCTTCAACCCTCTTCCTTACTAAAGGAAATACCTCCGTTTCTTCGTAATCGATATGTTTAATAAGTTTTTCGATGTATTGGTTCAAATAATCTTCAACAACGATCAGCAATTTTTCATTGGGCATCAATTGTTTCATCTGAACTATTAATCCTGATAACCGGGGAATTGTTACCTGCTTATGAAATTCATGTGTTTTTGTAAGAAAATCAATCAGAGGACATAGATCCATATCTTCCGGATTGGGAAGGTAATTGGCAGTAGAAAAAGTGTTTAAAATTCCAAGTGTAAATTTTACATCCCGGTCAAATAGGATGCAAATTTCACGGATGGTTTTTTCACCGATATGTGTGCTCAACCCCAGTCGATGTGTAATCGGCAACAGATCGATGTTCATGCTGATTACATCTGATAATTTATCTCTCTCTGTTATCATTTGGAAGCAATTGGATTGAATGGATTATTGATCTTCGGTTTAACAAGAAGATTCTATTATTTTCATAGGTGAATTTGTCGGAATAATGCGATTGAGTTTCAGTCCTGCTGATTCAAACAAAATCTTAAATTCTTGTTCAGTCCGCTCAGCGCCTCCTAACATCACCTGCATGTGCAAATCATAAAATAGCGACATAATTGTATAAGGCTCTTCAACAACCTGCTCTACAAGTATTATTTTACCTCCGGGTTTAAGTTTTTTGCGACAGTTTGTGAGAATTTTTATGGCGTTTTCATCATTCCAGTCATGAATAATCGTTTTCAGAACCATGCAGTCAGCAGAAGGTATGGAATCGAAAAAACTTCCACTGACTATATCAACTGTATCGGAAGCGTTTTCTAAGACATGTTTTTTTACAACACTTTCTATGTCAAATAGGATTCCTTTTGACCGTGGAGATTTCTCCAGAATGGCTTTGAGCAATAACCCTTGACCCCCACCAACATCGCAAATCGTGTCAAAAGCACTGAAGTTGTAAGATTCCGCCACAACAGGAGCAACCATGGCTGTCATCATTGTCATGTAATGATTAAAGGGTTTGCCAAATTTCTGATTGGTGTCTAGAAACTGAAAAAAGGGTTGACCAAAAACATGGTCGAAAGCAGGTTCGCCCGATTTCAGGCAATGCTCAAAATTCATCCAGCTATCGCGCCATGGCGGTGCGCTTAAAAAATTTGCCGAACCATATAAACTTCCCGGTGTGTTTTTTAGAAAACAAAGTCCTACGTCAGTTAGTGAATATTTATTTTCATTAATGTTCACCAATCCAATGAATGAGGCATATCGTAACGTCCTTGCTAAAACATTATAATTTAGTTTACATTTTGCTGCAAGTTCATCAATTGAGATAATTCCCGAATCAATTGCTTCAATGACCTCATTTTTAATAAGGGAAGAAAGGATAAATGAATTCATCATTCCTCCTATAATCTGAAATGCACGGATTGGTGCAGGTGTTTGATTTTCCATATTTTTTATTGTTTTATAAGGCACATCATCTGTTTTGTCAAAAATAATTTATTTTATAATTATGTTTTGAAGTTCGCAGCACGGTGTGGAATTAGGCATACTGTTACGCCTGGGGCTACTCGGTAAAAATAGAATTAAAATTGGTAAACTGTTTTATTTAGTGCAAATAATTACTCCAAATCCAGGCGCATTTAGCTTTTTAATTTCAGTGTTTTTAAAACCTACTTTTTGCGTGATGGTATCAACTTCATTTTTTGAATAGGTTTTACCTCCTGCCTGATGCAGAAGGTTTAATGCCATATATGATGTTGTCGCCTTTGACATTTGAGAATTACCACCTATACCTTTTATCTGGTCAAGTATCACATATACTCCTCCGTTATTGAGTGACTGGTAAACTCTTTGAGCAAGGGCTTCGTTTTCGGATGGATTAAGTCCATGAATAATGTTGAATGCAAGAATGATGTCATTGTTTTTAGGAAGGTCATCTTTCATAAAATCCAAAGCAAGAAAGGAAACGCATTTACCTGCATTGTGTTGATTAATACATTCGTCCGCATATTTTTTTACCGGAGGCAGGTCAATTATAGTGGCTTTCAAATCAGGATTTCGTTTACAAAGCTCAATACTGTATAATCCATGAGAACCACCCAAGTCCAGCATCTTCAAAGCACTTTTAGCTATGGGTATTTTCCCTGCGACTTCTTTATAATTTGTCCTTGATATATCTATCATAGCTCTTGAAAACAATTCCCACTCATAATCAGTCATTTCTTCAAGCATGTTTGACTGCGCTCGTTTGCCTAAACGAATAGTTTCGTCTAAATGGATATATCCTTTATACAAGTAATCGCAGAACAGAATAAAATGCCTGAAGTTATTTGGAGAATTGGGACATAGATTTCTGAAACCCCGTTTTGTAAAGGCGTATTGATTGTCTTTTTTTTGAACATATCCCAACGCATCTAAACAGTCAAGTATTAATTCTGTCCCGACTTCGCTTACATTGGCTGCCCGGGCAATAGTCCCGACATCATTAAATTCCATGGAAAGCTGATCGGCAATTTTTAGTTTCACGGCACTGCCCAATGCAAATCCAAGTCCTACAGAAAATGATGCGTCAGCAAACGGATGTGGTATTACATTGGTGGAAAGCAGAATTTTTTCAATGAGTGAGAATTTGTATATCATATTGCAGATGTATTGATGTGAATAATCTGCAAAGATGGTAAATGCGGTTGCCACTAAAATTGTATAATTCGGACATTTTGGATCAACAGATGATATGACCTGGTAAATTTGTAATTGATAACCGATACTCACCAGGTGTCAGGTCAGTATAGGACTTGAATTCCCTGATAAAATGAGATTGGTCGAAATATCCGGCTTCCAAACCAATTTGAGTTAGGGGTAAATCTGACTTGTGCAATAAGTGTAAAGATGATAGATATTTATTGTATAGTATAAATGTTTCCGTATTCATTCCTAACCACTCTGAAGATAATCGCCTTAAATGTCTGTCCGAAAGGGAAACTTCATTACAAAGCTTTTTAACAGTAAGGTCATTTATCGCTTTAGAAAAAAATAAAGCATGAATCTGATTAATGGCTTTGTAATAATTTGAAACGGAAATCCTTTGGGAAATCCATTTCATAATTGTTACTACTTGTTCGTTAAATGTTTTTTTAGAAAATAATTGATGGGTTAATGTGTCCAAAGATTTGCATACATGCGAACCTTCCAAGACGTTATTATTGAATTCCTTAACTGATACATTAAGCAAAATTTTCAGTCCAATTGCATTTAGTTGAATACCCAGAAATATCTGTTGTCCGTTTTTAATAAGGTTGAAGGGTTTAAAGTTGATGCCGTTAATGAAGCAGGAAGGCAGTTTTTTTCTAATTTCTGAAGCGGAATTACAATAAAAGATGTCGTCTGCGAGATTAAAGATTAACTCTACTGTTCCTTTAGGCAGTATTATCTCCGTCTTTTCCTGAATATTACATTCGTGAATTCTCCAAATACAATTGATAAATTGTTTTTCTGTTTCTCCAGACGGATGGTATACGTCAGTAGTATTGGTCATTGGTTAATGTCTGTAGTCGATCTTTTCACGCCATGTGAATAACAGCCAAATATAACTCGAACTAAGGATATTAAAGGTCATCTTCCTTCCAGCAAATATAGAAGATTATCTTCAACCTTGTAGAATAAAGGAACAACGGTTATGCCCGGATATACAGAACGCAAACGTTTTGCTTCACTGATTGCGAAATCAATTTCATCCCCAATTTCAAACATCGGGGCGAACCTCATAAAGTGCTCTTCTGCCCTTTCCTTGTCCCAGCCGGCATTATCTACCAATCCGTTTATAAACTGGCTTTTCCGTGAAAGAAGGTTCACCATTCCACAGTTATTGTGGACAATAATGGCAATATATCTGATATTTCCGACCGCGATGGCATATGATACCTTAAATGCACTATATCGTAAATTTGCTCCACCGGAACGGATAATAAATGCAAAGTTGTCGGGAATCCGCAAGTGTTTCCGGTTGTCCATACACATCCCGATTAAAATTTGCGCATTTGTGTAAGAATCCGGTCTGCGCAGTAAATTATGATATTCTAAAAGAAACCCAATTGGTGTATGAATGAGGCTCGGAAAAATATCTTTAGAAGTTTTAACGCTAATCAATCTATTCATCATATTTCACCAGGAGGTTCATAACAGGTAAAGAAGTAGGTCAAAATTAAAATGGCTCAAACTCTTTCGATGATTATTGAAATACCCTGTCCAACACCTATACACATCGTGCCAAGGGCTTTTTTTTGAGTTGATCGTTGTAACTGATAACAGGCAGTAGTGATGAGTCTGGCCCCGCTCATCCCCAACGGATGCCCAAAAGCAATGGCGCCGCCAAGCGGATTTATTCTGGGATCATCATCTGCCAGTCCCAACTCACGGATACAACCCAAGGCCTGGGCAGCAAATGCTTCATTAAGTTCAATGATATCCATATCATCCAGGGATAATCCTAACCTCATGAGAAGTTTCCTGGTAGCGGGGACTGGTCCCATGCCCATGATTCGTGGAAGAACACCCGCAGTTTCCATACCCAATAACCTGGCCATCGGAGTAAGATGGTATTTGTTAACTGCTGCTTCGGAGGCAATGATCAGGGCTGCAGATCCATCATTAATCCCTGAAGAGTTTCCGGCAGTGATGGTCCCGTTGTCACCGGTAAGTGGTTTTAATGCGCTTAATTTTTCAAGTGATGTCAACCTGGGATGCTCATCTTCGTAAAAAATCGATGGTTCTCCTTTTGATTGCTTGATAACAACCGGGATGATCTCATCCTTTAGCAATCCTTCTGCCTGGGCCTGGGTGCACTTGTTCTGGCTACGGTAAGCAAATTTGTCCTGGTCTTCCCGGGTTATTTTATAATCTGACGCAATGTTTTCCGCAGTTTCCATCATGGACTCAATGCCGTAGAGGGACATGAAATCTTTATTGATAAACCGCCATCCCAGGGTAGTATCGAAAATCTCCACCGATCTCGAAAAGGCTGTTGCAGCTTTTGCCATTACGAAAGGGGCCCGGGTCATGCTTTCAACCCCGCCTGCAACAATTAATTCAGCTTCGCCGGCACGGATTATTCTGGCTGCGGTTCCGATTGCATCCATTCCTGAGCCGCACAACCTGTTTATGGTTGCCCCCGAAACTGTATGGGGATACCCTGCTATGAGCAGCGCCATGCGTGCAACATTGCGGTTATCTTCGCCGGCCTGATTGGCACACCCCATGAGCACATCATCAATGGCACTCCAGTCAATGGCCGGATTTCTCTCCATCAATGCTTTTAATGGAATTGCAGCAAGATCGTCAGCCCGCACTGAAGAAAGAGAACCACCAAATTTTCCAACCGGTGTCCTGATGGCATCGCAAATAAATGCTTCGTTCATATTCAAGATTGAGTTTTATTGTAATTTTTCGAATTCAGGTTTTAATATCTTCAATCCTTTTAACACTGCCTCAGCAAGCCGATCCACTTCCCGGATGGTCAAAGCAGTAGAAAACATGCAGGAACCGGTATTGACCAGCAACATCTTCTCATCCAGAAAGAGGCGGTCGAGAAATGAATTGATCAGTTCCGTCTCCTTTTTTGTTTGAAAGGCTTCACGGTAAGATTGTGGTGGGGTGTCCCTTAAATGGAATCTGAACATGGAACCGCTCCCTGTGACGGATACCGGAACATCAGCTATCCTGATGGCTTCACCTATCCGGGCAATGGCCGTTTGAGTCAGGTCATTTAAATGATGAACGGCATCCTGATCAAATAATTTCATGGTCACAAATCCTGCCGTCATGGAGATGGGATTTGCAGAGAATGTTCCCGACAAAGAGTACCTCAGCGGGCTTTCCCTTTGATCCATAACCTGCATTACATCTGATCGTCCTGCCAATGCTCCAATTGGAAATCCCCCGCCAATGATTTTTCCAAGAGCCGTCAGGTCGGGTTTACAATTATAATTCTCCTGTGCTCCACGGTAGCTTACACGAAAGGTCACCACTTCATCGAAAACCATCAGTGCACCATGTTTGCGCGTCCATTTATATATTGCATCAATAAATTCGTTTGAAGCCGGAAATAAACCGATCCGATGCGGAACCGGATCAATCAGAATGCATGCAATCTGGTCCTGGTATTGATCCAGGATAGAAATAGTTCTTTCTGCATCATTGAACGGAAATACAATGACGTCATCCAAAACGCCCTGTGGCGTCCCTTTGACAAGTGGCACGCTATTGGGTTTGTTACTGTTTCCCCAATTTGCCGGGGATGATGTTTGGCTCACCTCCGCAAAATCATAGGTGCCATGATATGCTCCTTCGGCCTTGGCGATTTTGGACAGCCCCGTAAAGGCCCTTGAAGCTTTAATCATGGCCATAACAGCCTCCGTGCCCGAATTGACAAAACGAATTTTCTCAAACCCCGGAACCCTGTTACAAAGTAGTTCCGCATATTTAACCTCGGCTTCTGTGGCCATCATGTACGCTGTTCCTTTTTTAACCTGTTCAATCACTGATTCAACAACCGCCGGATGGGCATGTCCATGGATCAGAGAAGCCATATTATTCGCAAAATCAATGCGCTGAACACCTTCAATATCGGTAATATAACATCCTGCTGCACTGGCAGCATAGGATGGATACGGTTTCCGAAAGACGGTATTTCTGCTAATACCCCCGGGAATTACCTTACAGGCTTGTTGGAATAATTCATCACTTGTGATATTGTGTTCTTTTGTGCATTGTTTCGGTATTCCCATGGATGGAAAAATTTCTTGGTTAGTTTTCAATAGATTTCTGGTTCACAGATAAATCGGAATAAAGATGAACTGCGGCGCCGGTGGATAAACCATTCCATTTGACCAGTCTCCGCCGATCCAAATTGACCACCCCTATGCCGGTGTAAAAATCGGTTCACGCCGGGGCAAATTGACCACCCCCTGCCGATTCAAATTGACCACCCCTTAAGAACGATATTTTCCTTGCTTTAAGGCAGGCATTTATGATTATGTTGATGTGTTATTAACATATCATAAATGTCAAACAAACTAATTGTTATGAGCAAGGTAAGAAACATTATCAGGCTATACACCGAAGGTGTAAGCAAACAGTCCATTGGGGATCGGACAGGACTTCCCCGCAACAGTGTAAAAAAGTATATCCGGCTGTTCCTGGCCTCGGACAAGTCTCCTCAGGAGCTTGAACAGATGAGCGATACGGAGTTGGAGCAGTTCTTCATGGACATGGTCCCGCGCCATTATGTTGAAGATGATCCCCGGTATATCGCAGCAGTAGAGTTTTTCCCGGGGATGGAGAAAGCCCTCAAACACCGTGAAAATACCAAGGAGAAGCAATGGCAGCAATATATTGCGCTGCATCCCGATGGTTACCGCGTGTCTCAGTTCAAGGGGTATTACCTCAAGTGGCTGAAGGTACGCAACCCGGTGATGCACATGGAACATAAGGCCGGAGAGAAGATGTATGTTGACTATGCCGGCCAAAAGCTGCATATTATAGACCCTGAAAGCGGAGAGATAATCCCTGTCGAGGTCTTTGTCGCCATCCTTGGCGCCAGCCAGTTAACCTATGTTGAGGCCAGCTACAGTCAGAAGAAAGAAGACTTCATCGGCTCCTGTGAAAATGCCCTGTATTACTTCGGGGGCGTTCCCAATGCCATTGTCACCGATAATCTGAAGTCGGCTGTGATAAAGGGGAACCGTTACGAGCCGACTCTCAACGCAGCATTCCGTGACTTTGTAAGCCATTACACGATGTCTGCGCTGCCTGCAGCACCATATAAGCCCAAGTACAAGGCGCTGGTAGAAGGGGCCGTGAAGATCATCTATCGCACCATTTACGGCACGGTAAAGGAACGAGTCTATTCGAGCCTGGAGTTGATCAACCAGTCTATTCGTGCAGCTCTGGAGGAACACAACAACAGGTTGCTCAGGAACAGGCCGTTCAGCCGCAGGCATCTGTTTGAAGAAACCGAGCGTCAAACGCTACACCCATTGGCCACTCACAGGTATGAACTAAAACACCGGGTTATCGTTACGGTGATGAAGAACAATTACGTCAACCTCACTGAAGACAAGCATTATTACAGCGTTCCGTATCACTTCATCGGCAAGAAGGTAACTCTTTTATACAGCCAGAGTGTTGTTGAAGTGTATCACCGCTATGAACGCATTGCCATACACAACAGGAGCAGGCAGCCGTATGGATATACGACGGTCAATGAACACATGGCTTCAAAGCACCGTTACATGAGCGACTGGAACCCAAGCAAGTTTATTGAGCGCGGGGAAGAGGTTGGACCAGAAACAAAGCAGTACATCATCGAGTTGCTTAATACCCGCCAGCACCCGGAACAGACTTACCGTTCGTGCCAGGGGGTGTTGAGCTTTGCTGCACGGGTAGGCAAGGAGCGGCTTAACAATGCATGCCGGCGTGCCCTCCAATATGGTGATTACGGGTACCAGACCATCAAGGCAATCCTTGAACGGGGGCTTGACGGGAACGCAGATGAGGTAGACCCCGGCAGTGATCAGCCATTACCCCCGCATGATAATATCCGGGGTAATAACTATTACCGATAAAATCCCTCCGGTACTTGGACCCGGGCCCGGTTCCGGGTCCCTGACGCCGGATATTGTTTAACTTAAAACCTGTAAAAAAATGAACGAACAAACTCTTCAAAAAATGAAACAGATGAAGTTCTTTGGCATGGTCAGGGCATTCCGTACAAACATGGAAAATGGCAATATGGACAAAGTGACCAACGATGAGATGGTATCCATACTGATTGACTCAGAGTGGGATGACCGCAACAATCGACGCATTGAAAGGCAAATGCGCAACGCCCGGTTCCGGTACAAGGCTAATGTCGAACAGTTGCACTTTGATATCGATCGTAATCTTGACAAAAACCAGTTGATGCGTCTTGCTGAATGTGCCTTCATTCAACGGAAAGAGAACCTGCTTATAACTGGCAGCACTGGTATCGGTAAGAGTTACATTGCCTCAGCCATCGGGAACCAGGCCTGCACACTTGGATACAAAGTACTTTACGCAAATGCAACCAAACTGTTTTCCAGGTTAAAGATGTCCAAGGCCGACGGGTCCTATATCAGGGAGGTCGCTAAAATAGAACGGCAGGATCTTCTCATCCTTGATGACTTCGGCCTTCAGCCCTTGGATGGATATGGCAGAGCTGTTCTTATGGAAATCATTGAGGACCGGCACGGGAACCGGTCAACCATCATTACTTCACAGTTGCCGGTGGCCCAATGGTACGAAGTGATCGGAGAGCAAACAGTTGCGGATGCTATCCTTGACCGGATTGTTCATGATGCTCACAGAATAGAACTGCTTGGAGAATCTCTGCGCAAGACGCAGAGAAACAAAATCACAGAAGATGTTGAAACAGTCTAAAACTATCTAATTTTGTATAACGTCTAAAAACCAGGAAAATGATCTTTCTTAAGAAGGCAGAAGTGGGGTGGTCAACATCGTCGGCAGAAAGGCGGTAAAATGAATCGGCAGAGGGTGGTCAATTTGGTCGGCATATCCAATTAATGCCAGCAATTAATTGTTTGTTTTTAGGAATATTTTTTATTACATGGAAATTTGTTACCCCATAAATGGAGTCACCCTTCAAGATAAGTAACCCTGAGCCTAAAATATTTGATACAAAATTAGTATCAATTAATTCTATTGAAATGGAAACTCGTTTAAGAAGTTGAGCTCTTTCAGGTAGTTTATAAAAAGTATAATTGTTATATTCTTTAATTTGTGAGTATAATGTGGAGTTTATAGTAATAGCAATAAAAAGCGTAATAATTTTTATTATTGTTTTCATACTCTTGAGATTAGTCAGAAAAAAAATATGATATTTTGGTTTTGATGTCATTGTGTTTGCATCTGATAAGCCTAAATATCTCAAATCAATAGTTATAACGCCTTAATATTAAACATATTAGTATCCAATATTTATTGGCATTAACCTAACTAGTAGCTGGTAATCAGGCTGTTAAAATAATGAAAAAAAGAACTTAGTCAACACTGCAGCCATCTTTTTTATCCAGATTGAAGGTGCTTGAGCATGATAACTAGTGCGTTTTGGCCTTAAAATAACCCGCCTTCATGAAAACTATAGTATCCATTCTCGCACACGATAATGTGATCTAGAATACTGATCTCAAAGATCTTCCCTCCCTCTGCAATCTTCTTTGTAATCTCGATATCCTGCTGAGATGGCTGAGTATTGCCTGATGGATGGTTGTGGACCAGGATCAAAGCTGATGCCAGTCCTTGAATAGCAATGTGAAAGATTTTCCTGGGATCAACCACAGTTGGCGAGATGCCCCCAGTATAATGAAGAAACCTTGAACAAACGGGTGAATGAAAGACTTCTTCAGGATACTAGATTTGGGATAATAAATCATTTATTACTATTCCTGGAGGTTACTTACTTAAACCTATAGGGAAGTTATCAAGTAAGTAAGTTTTTACCTATGGAAAAAGTTATTGTTCTATGCTTTTGAGTTACATTTACCGTCAACTTTTTCTTGAATACTTATATTGAGTATATTAAATATGGATATTAGTGAATACATAATGCTCCATGCGGAGCAACTTATCAAGGATTCAAATAAGCTTAAAGAGATTACCATTCATTGGGAGATACCAATCATCATTGAATGTTCTAATCTTAAATCTAAAGACACTTTTATTAAACAAACTCATAACCCAGAATTGCAATATGGTAAATCAAAGCCTGGGATATACTATTTCAAAATAGATAATGAAATTGGAGGCATCGAAGTTGTAAGTTCGTTAGAGCATTATAAAGAGAAGAAAGAACGATCATGTCCAAAGATTGATAGAAGTAAAAGCATGGATTCCACTTACCTATATTGTGGTAGTGTTAAGAAAAATCTCTTGGATAGACTTATTCAACATTTAGGATTTAGACATAAGGATACCTATAGTTTACAATTGGTCCATTGGGCTAAAAATCTTGGTTTAAAACTTGAGTACCACTACGCTTTTATGAGAGCTGAGGAAAAGCATCTTATAAGACATGTGGAAGCATCTTTATTCAAAGCATTAAATCCATTGGTAGGGAAAAGGGTTTGATGAGAAGACTCTAATTTAAATATAAACTGAAATAATCTATCCTGCCTTTCTGGGATAGAACAGCAAGGCAATTTTGATCCACCGCCCTGATGATTTTCTCAACCTCAATCTGGAATCCAACCTGACACAATTGAATCATGGATAGTGAAAATAGGTATATCCAGATTTTCACTACAAGGACTCTTGGATATATAGCCAAATGTCTACCTGTACTCCATTATCAATAACAAGATGGGGAGATTAGCAAAGCAGTACTTCTTAAATGCTGCAAATACATTATAGACGGTTTAGATTATTGTATATTTTTCTATATTTGTTGATATGAAAAAGGAACAAAACAACAGGCTTTACCTAATAGTATGTATCAACATATTATTTATATTTGCTTCTGGATGTTCAGAAAAAGGGGGCGTACCTCAACCTCCCGTTAATGTTCCAGTAGTTATAACTAATAGCAAGGTTTCCTCTCTTACATACTATTCTGCTAAAATATCAGGAAGTTGTTCTGGTAAGGGGATTAATAGCAGAGGAATCTGTTGGAATACAGGGCATAATCCAACAATAGAATCACCCAAAGTTGATTCCTGTTGTGGAGAGGGGCCTATTTTGGGTAATTTGTTTGGTTTAAAACCAAACACTACATATTATGCTAGAGCGTTTGCAGTGAATTCATTTGGAAATGGGTATGGAAATGAAATAACTTTCAACACACCCATTCATCCTGAGTTTATTATTACATCAAAGCCCGTGCTGTTGCTAAGTGGGATGGATGGCTTTCAGTTTTTTGCTAAATGCATCAATTACAATGTGCAATTGACAAAGGTATCCATCATTAATCCAAATCAAGACTCTATCATAACACATTTAAACGGTAATTATTTCATAATGAATGAGCAATTCGATTTACAATCAGTGGGTACGGCTTATATCAAAGAAATTGGATTATGGACATTCAACTTCAATGGAACAACTGTCGAAAATGGATTGTTGTTCAATGCCGATGTGTTTGTCCAGATCAGCAAATGAAACAAAGAAATAAAGATTCAATACCAGCCCAAGTTTTTCCAACTTGACTCCACTTTTTTTAAACTCCTTCTTGGTAAATTTGACAGGCTGAACACACAGAATGAATCATATTTGACCATAATCTGCAAAACTGTAGTATCCATCCTCTGTCACAATAATATGATCCAGCACTGAAATCTCGAAGATCTTTCCTCCCTCAGCGATCTTCTTGGTAATCTCAATATCCACCTGAGATGGTTGAGTATTTCCAGAAGGGTGGTTATGGACCAGAATCAGTGCTGATGCCAATCCCTGAATGGCAAGATGGAAGATTTTGCGGGGATCAACCACAGTTGAAGAGATACCACCTTCACTGATCTTTTTTCGATCTATAATGCAACCAGCTCTGTTTAGAAGCACAATCCAAAATTCTTCGTATGGAATACTGGCCAGAAACTGAAACAGCTCATAGACCTCCTCAGGGCATGAAATTTTTACCTTCTCATCAACTCTGGTGGTTTTTCTACGATCTGCCAGTTCAAAGGCAGCTTTCAGCCGGATACTGTCTGAAATACTGATTCCATACCTTGCTGCTAGATCCTGACTGGGTGTTGAGTATAGCTTTTTCAGGTTATGATCACAAGCTTTGAGAATCTCTTCTGATTTCTCTAATGAGTAATACCGGGCTGTGCCTGAGCTCAGAATCAAAGCCAGTAGAACGTTATCTGTCAGCTGATGGATTGTATCATCGGATATTTGGTGTTGTTGTTTCATATGTTATATAAGCTATGTAATTATAAGAGTCATTTTTGTGATGTCGTTTCTAGTTCTGGTTGGGGGGAGGGGGTGTAGACATCAGACCCGTACTTCCTTCTGATTTGATCAATGCTAAGAGGTTTCCGATTTGCAGATTTGTAATCATTCGGCCTCCAGTACCAGAGCTTCTTTTCACCGGCGAAGTAAAATCCCAGCGTTTTCAGTTGTTTGCTATAGCGAAATGTGGCTCCTGAAAGCCAGATCCAGTTCCCGCAAAGTTCAATAGTGATATCACGGAAGCCGATGATGTTGTTGATGATCTCGGGAAATTCGCTATAGTCTTTCCTTGTTTCTTCCTTCTGTTTCCAGAATCTGAAGTGCGGGTTCTTCCTGATGGCTTCATACTGGGCATTGATCTCTTGCATCACACGGGTGTCACCACCTCTGTCAGGATGATACTGTAATGCCAATTCTTTGTAACGTAATTTAACTTGGTCCAGACTGTCACAGCCTGTATAATATTGTGTCTTCATGATTATTATATTTTGTTTGATGATGAATTACTAGTTGTTTTCTTTGTTTTTTATCCTGCCCTAGTATAGAGCAACGAGGTGTTGTGCAGGTTGGAATAGGAAGGGAGCACTGAGCTCCCCTCCATTATCGTAGGATTAGAAAGTGGTAGTAGGGATAGGCAATCTTGTCAATCAGGTACAGCAGCTTGAGGTCTTTTGAAATATCCACAGACTCCACCCAGAGGACAAATCCTCGCTGGTATTTGGAGATAGGTATTACAACATGCACCTTGAAAGGACATTTTAACCGTGTGATGATACCATCATTACCTAACACCAGTAGGCTGTGATGTGAGCAGTACCTGAAGATTCCATCAATGTACTTTTGACGGTTCTCCATAGATTAATACTCTGAGGGTAACAGACAGACACCATCAACTAACCAGACCTCGAATTTCTCTAATGGGAAGTCACTGTAAGCGATCTCCTGAGCAGCAAGGAAATTCTCATTCCCGTCAGTACACTGGATGAACCAAGAGCCATCTCCCTGTTTGATCAGATTCCATACTTGGAACTTCTGTTTTTTTAGATGGATCTGCCAGCTTAAGATTAGATCAAAGAGCCAGTAAGCTGAAGCATGATCCCTCGCAAATTCGCATCCATCTGTGAGGTTCATTGTTAATCCTGCTGTAATTCGATGTAAATAGTAGTGCTGTGTGCCGGTAAATCCATCCAGAGCAATCTCCAGCTCTTGTTTTGATAATTTTATTGTTTCTGTTCTCATATATAGTTTGGTTTAGATTAATGTTGAATAAAAAAAGGGTAGCCCAGTTGTCGGACTACCCTCTATTGCATACTCAGTTTCTGAGTCAGGCTTCTACAGATACAGCCTCTGGTGTGAATACAGCCTCCTCCATTGTCTCCTCATTTGGATTAGGGTTATACCTGTACTTGTGGGTCAGCATGATTGTCTCCCCTGTTGATGGGATTGTGTACTCATAGGGCTCAGAGTCTACCTTCTGAATTTCTCCGGGAAGTGATTTGCCTACCAGCCCTTTGCATACCTCCTCAGAGAAAGTCGTAGAAATGCTGCCCTTCCAAGCTGTTGCATAGAAATTTCCGGTTTTAGATGACAATACAAAAGTGATGTCACCCATGAGCGTCAATGCATTAAATGGTTCCCCATCAGCATTGATCAATGTCTTGAAATCTGTTACTTGTACCATAGTTTTACGGTGTTAAGTTGGTTTTTACACATGGGATGGGCTTTTCCCACCCAGAAGTTAGGGGGGGTCATTGGGCAAGTCAGGTCACGCTCAAAAATTTTCCAGAAATTTTTTTAGAAAAATTTATAAAAACACTGCTGGTTGGAACTTTCTTATTTGCTTAAATATCTAGAAAGTTTATTAAATGCAATAATATATATACATGCATATAAAGTAAGGTAGCTATCACTACCCTCACTTATTGAGGACTATCTTAAAACCGAGTTCCAGGGTCGAAGTTATACAGAAGGTGGAACATGCATTGCCCGAGCCAGTTGATCTCCCATACAAGGGTTTGAGTGTTGTAAGTAAGGATGGGTGGATCAACACCACCAATATCATTCAGGTCACCAACAGCTTGAAGAATCTCAATACCTAACACATAGGTTGATTGATATGTATCTGGCCAGTGGGCATAGCACCAATCAATAAGATTGTTTAGAACGAAAGTGTTGTTAGATGCATTAAAACTTGGATCTATCGCCATTTGCAAATAGGGTGTAGTTGGCTGAACTGTATCTTCCTGATAAACCATGTTGAGCTTCCCTTTTGTAGCAGGAGGAAGTTGATCCTCTATCCAATACAGACACCTTTCCCTGGCGGTGGCTGTTGGAGCGGTGTAGTTCAAGTCAAACCATGCAGGAGCATTAAGATCGTTATCACTGAACCTGTGGGTCTGACCCTGTGGGCCTGAGCCGATTACTTGGTTAACCGTAAACATATTGAAGTCACTCATCACCTTGTAGATGTATAGAGTGTCGGCGTTGCCTGTGAAAGTTACTGGACTACTGTAATCATCCCTTGCTCGTTGTTCAACGTTAGAGAGTTGCCCTGGTCTTTGAATAGCTGTGTATTCGTACCAGATGCTTGTCCAGTCGATGGTGTTTGGGTGGATAGCATCTACCTCATACGTCCCAGGTGTAACTGCTATACTCGTGTCTCCTGTAGTTAGAACGAGTGAATCTCCTCCTATTATCAGTGTCGCTCCCGTGAGTAGTGTATCCTCCATCAGGTCCATTATCTTGAAGTATATCTGTGGCGGTGGGGGACTTATTGTCCCTGCTCCAAAGTTGATCTCTTTCCACTGGTTGGCAGTCTGCACAAACACATAGAACTTGCTGTCCGAGGTACAGAATACCAACAGTCCATTTGCTGGGTCTGGGATAGCTTGGATCTGAGCCTGGGTTAGACGAGGGAGCAGCACGCCCTTGGAAGTGGACTTTACATCCAGTATGGAGGAGGGGTCTGGAGAAGTGCCATCATTGTTAATACTTACCTGACCATATCCAGAGACATAGCCCAACACAATAATTAATAAGATTACCCTTCTCATACGAACTGGATGTAAAAATATAAAAAGTTAGTTAGATGCTGCTACTTCACCAATACAAAAGGACACTTTGAAGATACAATCCAAAGCCATCAGTAGACAATGTGTTGATCAATGTTACCTTACATAGAACTACTTTCTTCCTCTCTCATCAGGGTATCGGGTCAAGCATCTTCCGATATGCACTTTTATCTATACTAGGCCCGTGTGCTGTAAAAGAAAGGGGAATTTGAAGTATAAGTCTGTGTGATAAAGGTTTGTAAAAATATTGCTGAAAAATATTTCTCCAACTCCGATAACTCCGATAACTCCGATGAGTTACTCCACTTTTCTATAAAGGTCGCGTTTTGGGTGCTCAATATATTCAGGTTGAAGGTTTTCTAGATATCTCTCTACAGTGTTTTCTTTAAGCCCTAGCTTTTCGCCAATGGACTCTGCTTCTTTCCTGGTGAATTTTTTAGGTAGGCTATTTAGAAATTCTCTTGTTGGTCCATATAGCTGCTTTTTATAAGATCCAGGTAGTTGCCGGGCGATGCTAAATGCATGATGAGAGAAAACATCTGAGAGGGTTAGAGCAGTTTCAAAATCTTCATTAGTGGCTATTAACTTGTCACCAGGCTTCTCATACATCCTGACAGCAGTGAGGATGCCTGCCAACCGAAAACAAACCATACCTTGTCTTCTAATAGTTGCAATAGCATTAGTTGTGACGTGACTTTTATACCGGGCAGACATTTCAGAGAAATGATAATTCAGCATAGATTTCTGTTCTTTAGTTAGGTCAAACTTGAAAGTCTTATCAGATGGATCGTTGTATGCCATGAAAATATTAATTGCCTTAGTTTTAAATGGTTTTAGTAGATCATCCAAGGATTTCTCTTCCACTTCATTCCCTCCATCCGGAAAAACGCTTTTCCAAGTTGGATCAAGTTCAATCCGATAAAAGCAAAATCTTGAAAATAGGCCATCCTCAGTATCTCTAATGAGGCGATTAACCTGATTAGGCGTACCTGTTAACAAGATGGTTAAGGCCGGCTTTTTAAGTATGTGAATAATTGCAGGACTCCCTTTCACACCCTTCCGCATATTTTCATATCGTTCATGCTCATAAGCTTGTCGGAGTAATGCAGTGGTATTCCCCCAATCTTGATTAAAATTTTGAGTTAAGGTATCTGCTTCAAAAGCGAACATAATCCCCTTACCGTCATTAGCTTTAAGACGTTCAATCAAGACGGCAAAGCTTGTATCTGCAGGAAAAAACAACATCTTCTCTTGTCTATCATATTCATCTTCGATCTCCTCCAAAATTACACGAGACCATCTGGCCACAGATTTTCCAGCACTGGCAGCCCCGACGATCATAGAGTATATATTGAGATGAATCTCTTTCCTGTCATACTTACCATATATATTCGGAAAGCACCCACTGAGCACAGTCAATGTTGAAAGAAGCAGTAAGTCTTTGTCCTGTTTACTATCGAATAGATCCACGAGATCTTTCAGGAATACAGGTAATCTTGGGTAAATGGATATAGGAATATGTGGTAGCTGAACTCGGTTATCTTGAGGGGGGTGCATCCCATCGGATTCATCGGATTCATCGGATTTGATCCAGATTTCTGTTTCAGGTAACAGACCCAAATTCAGCTCCCGGTCAATAATACCACAGATGTGGACAAAATCCAAGCCGTGATCTAGTTTTTTTATTCGAGCACAAAGCTTGAACATATCTCCATACTCTTGACCTTTTCCTACAGAGAAGGAATATGCCCAAAGATCACCTAGATAACTGATTATCAAATCACTTTCTCTCTCCAGAATGGGATTCCATGAAGAAACCAGTTCTTCTTCAGATATTTCTTCAAGGTTGCGAAACACATTCTTATAATAATCCATGCCTCTGTCAGTTTTTTCAAGGAGTAACTTCCTTAATTCTTCGTGGGTAATTGGTTTATTTGTCATTGCATCAGTTTATATAGGACAGCAGTGGTTGTTTAGACCACTACTGTCCAAATTTAGATGTGCTATTAATGATCTTCAGGAATAGTGCCTCCCTTCCATTCCGCTGTCTCTCTCTTTGACAAGCCATGGAAGACTGAAGACGACTCTCGACACCAAATCCTATAGCATTTAAGTTCATTTTCCAGATCGACGAGCCTGAAGTAATATCTTCCATTTCGGAAAACGTATGGAAGGTAATTAGCTTCTCTCATCCATTTCAACTCATCTCTCGACATCCCTAAATACTCACAGGCTTCTCTAGTGGTATAAAATCGCTTGGTCATAGTCTTCTGAATTTCAGTAACTATCTTTGTTAGTTGTTCGATTTTTTTTGTCAGAGCGACGATTTCGTTAACATCTGACTGATTTGAGTTTAATTGCTTCATGATATTTATTTTGAGTTAATAATTCCTGCTATTTCTCACGTAGTTAAGGTCAGCAGTAAACCTTACGGCCTGTATTGTTACTGTCGTTTTTGACATTTTCGTAAAAAGCGACGTATATCACCTGAGTAAAAAAGGACTTTGCCTCCAGATCGGGTCTCCTGAAGTTCTCCCTGATCTCGAAGTGCCTTCATTGCTTTCACTGGTATTCCAAGAAACTCTGCTGTCTCACGAATTGTATATCGGTATTGCTGATAACGGAATGCCCTTTTACTATAAAGCTCCTTCTCTTTTGCTTTTGGAGATTTAATCGGGAGTATAAGCTCCTCCATCTCCTTCTCACTAAATAGTGTCGCCATTTTCACTTGCCTGATTCATAAGATTCTACTCTATACTTAGAAAGGAAATTCTCAATATCTGTATGTCGGAAAAAAATTTTATTTCCAATTTGAGAGAAACTCAACATCCCTTCATCCCGGTACTTCTGTAAGGTTCTCTTTGAAACCTGTAATAGAGTGCAAGCCTCCATAATTGTGTAGAGTGACTTTGACCCTATACCTCCATTAAGGGAATCAACCTTCTTTTCAAGTGATTCGAGCTTCTTTGAAAGCTGAATATATTCCTCCACAGTTATTAGATTGACGTTCATTTTATACAACTTTTTAGTTCCTAATCTTGTTTAATCCATCGAACTTGACGGGGTAAATTTAGCCCTATAAACAGCTGCAAATCAGATACCAAAAAGGAAAGGTAGAGTGGAAGGTAGAGTGAAAACTGATCTAATCAATAGCAATTGACGGAAAGTGAAAGCGATATGGGAAAGGATATTTTTCTAAAAAAACTACTTAGAGGTAGAGGCTGGCAACATGGCTTTTATTATACCAACAATTTTTTTAGCTTTATTGTACTTAGGAGCTGGCCCGGGACGGGTTAGTTGAGAGGTTTTGATAATCTTTCCATTATGAGTAAAAAATTGCACGGCTCTTTGCCATTTATTCTTTGGAAGCACTTCCTTGACGTATGGTTCCAAATCCCAGATCCCATTTATGAATACATGTAGATCATAGATTGTGCCAAGCCAGTCAAGTTGATGTTTTGTTTGCCTTCCGGTGAAAAAGTCAACTAAGATTTGATGATTAATGCTTGTATTTCTCATTAAACCAAGTTCAAATAACTCCTCAACTAATTGACTAACCGATGCTTCAACGTTATCCTCTCCTGAATTTCCGAGAACAGATTCAATATTAATACCTACTTCGCTTTTTATTGTAATCTTACCTGCTCTTCCTAAATATTCTTTTTTTAACTTCTGTACAGCTATAATTAGATTTAAAATATGCTGTCTGACAAATGGATAGCGTTCATTCCATTCTATTCTGTCTAATTCTCTATTAATATTGTTCAATCCAGTCTCTAAAGACACAAAATATCTTCTGACCAGTTCAAGAGAATCTTTAGTTGAAATAGTGGATTGGATATCAGTATAGGCCTTGTCAATCCGTTTCTTAAATTCATAATCTAAAAAACCAGAGAATGAAAATCCTTCTGAGCAACTCAACTGGCCTGTTAGAGGATGAAAATAAGTGAGATATCGGATTATTTTATCATCGTCAGTGTATTCTGCCAAAGAAGCATTGATTGATTCGTCATCCAGTCCTTGTTCCTCGTGTAATTCAATTATCATTTTGCCCTCAGGATGGGGAGTTCGGATATATTGTAAATGCATCTGGTTAAGAAAATCCGGTTGTAAACATGCTGCTATGGAGGTGATTTGTTGAACCATTATTTGTAATATTAATCGTTGAACACATCCATCGCCTTGTCCAATTCCTCGTTGATCACTTTAGCATATATCTGTGTCTCTTTTAGATCCGAATGTCCAAGAAGTTTAGAAACGTACTCTATTCTCATGCCTTTTCTTAGTGCAATTGTGGCAAAGGAATGGCGGCTTACGTGGAAAGTGATCTTCTTTGGAATTTTTGCCAGATCAGCAATTTCCTTGAGGTTCTTATTACATAGGGCTGTCTTCTTACCAACGAAGTTGTGAAGTTTAAGCGGAGTATCAATATCTTTATCACTGGTCACATAGGGAAATACGAAAGATTCTTGAAAGGATTGATCTGTATGATATAGGTCAAGGATGTCCAATGCCTTTTGTGGCAGTTTAACCATCTGTGTCCCGCCAGTCTTTTTCATACGAATCAACAACCTTCCATCAGAAATATCCTTCCACCTAAGCACCAGCAAATCGGATATTCTTATCCCACCTGAATAACAAGCAAAAATAAACATGTCTCTGGTCAACTTGTACCCCGGTGTTTTTGATAGATCTAGCTCTTCGATTGTTTTTAACTCCTCTTCCAGAAGATAATTGCGTTGAGTGGACTCTGTTTTAAGTGTCATTTTCAGAAATGGATTGTCATCTCTAGACATTAAATCATCTCTAATAGCATCATTCAGGATCTTACGTATTATTCTCAGGTTCCCATGAATCGTATTTGTCCTGTTTCCCCATTCTTTTATGCAACAGTCTTCATATTCCTGCAAGAATGTATGTGTGATATCCTCCAGATACAAAGGCTTTCCGTCCGTAAATTTCTTCAATTTCTCAATTACTGCCTTAGCACGCTTATAAGTTGCAATTTGCTGGCCAGTCAACAATGCATTAGTATACTTTTCGGAATATGTGAAAAAGTTAGTTGGTGTAATACCGATAACTTTCTCTTTAAGTCTTTGGGAGGATATAGTTTTTGTCTTTGTTTCAGCCTCCACAATAAGCCCTTGGGCATCAGCTAACTTCTGGGCAATAAAAGCATTTAAGCGGGCTGAGTTCTTATGTGATTTTTTTACTTTGCAACTAACCTCATCCCAATCTTTTTCCTGTAATTTGATCCCAAGAGAGAGGATATGTTTTTTTCGATGTTTGATAATCCTCAGATATAGAGGAGATTCTCCCTTTTTATTCTTCTTATCTGTAAGAAGTATTAACTTTGTTGAGGCCATACAATATAATTGGTTATAAAGGTATTGAAAAGAGAAATAGGTGCAACAATAGGTGCAACAAATACTTCATTTAACTTCTTTTGGCTGCATTACAATACAAACTCACAGATATCTATAAGCCTGATAATCTGTTATATGAAAGAATTTGAAAGCAGGTGAGTGCAGTCTCATAAGTCCCCTACGGGCTACTGGAAAAAGGTCTGTAAATCATTCGATTTACAGACCTTTTTTTTCCATATGCCTTTGGGGTTCCGGGACAGACAGGCAGGGCCTCGCAACCGCCTTCACAATTGTAACGCTCTTTTACCTCAAACTGTCATTGATTTAGGCATCCTGATTACCGGTTAAAATGCAGTCATTTTTGGAAAAATGCCTTTGGAGCCGGGATGTTACGAACCAGCAAACACAATTAATGGCCTGTAATCACCATTATCAGCTTTTCGTCAAGCTATGATGTAGGTGGTCCGTAACTCACTTTCCTGATATAGACTATTATGACTCCCCCAGGTAAAGCCATCCTGCCCTGTCAAATACTTTATCAGTATATCAGCACATAATCTTGCATGTCGGCCATTACCGTTTGGGAAGCAGTGGATTGATACCAATCTATGCTTAAAGCGAACTGCAATTTCAACAGGATCAAAGGTTCTATTGATAATCCAGTATTTTATATCATCAAGCATGTGGATTAATGCCGGGTCAATAGAATATTTATCAACCCCTATATTTTTATTTGAAGTGCGTTTTTCTCCAGCCCAATCCCAAACTTTATTGAACATCCTGAAATGAACATTGAAGATCCATTCTCTGGTTAACAACGTCTTAATGGGAATTTTCCGGTTAAGTGCCCAGTGAAAAGCCTCTTCAATATTGTTCTGCTCATGTTCGTTGAGTTCACCCACAGTAGTAATAGTTTTGATCTTTAGCCCGGAAATCTCAATTTCATTTAAAGGGGTCTGGCCACTTATATAGTCCAATTTTATTCCCATAATAACTTTATATTTTTTTGTTTGATTTCCTGTGCTTTGGCTTTTATAGATTTATTCAGCATCTTTTGACTCACTGCCTGATCCTCCAATTTCATAGTATTGGCTGTCCTGGCAACTATCTTTGTTGCTATTTCAAATGCTCTCTTATCGATCATTTTTTGCAAAGATCCATCTAAAGGAACAAAACCATAAACCAGCTTCATGTTTAACTTTTTGCCTATCTGTTCCAAAGATGAAAGGGTGATATTCCCATTTTTCTCCCGGGTTTCGATATCTTTGACTCCTTGTGGCGTAATTTCAACCAACTTTCCAAGTTGTCGCATCGACATTCCAAGAGCCATACGGATTGTGTAAATCCAACCATTCGGTGGACTATCATCTTTTATCTTGGCTATTTTTTCTATCCTTTTATCGGTTTGGATTAGGATTAACTCTTGTGTTTTCATAAAGCTATTACTTTAAATATATAATGCAAATATAAAGCAATTACTTTAAATAAGGTATATATAATTAAAGTTATTACTTTAAATATTTATTTCTTACGAGTAGTTATTGGTTTATTTGAATGCCCATTGGACAAAACAGATCATGTGACCACCCTCCGCCGATTTTAGTTGACCACATCAACCTATTAATAATCAATTCTTAGGGGTGGTCCATTTATATCGGTCTGAGATGGTCAAAACCGTCGGCTTGTCCAGTAAATTCCCCATCTTGTATCAACTATCCGCATACCGCATTGCGTTTCTCACACCTCGTATCGATTATCGCTAATCTCTTATCGCGAATCACGGATCTTGCATCGCTTACAATGGAACCTTAACAAACCTCGCCACGACAGCTACTCCATCTCCTTTGATGGATAACATATACAAGCCTGAAGAAAGTGTGGTGATATCAAAGTTGTTTCTTCCGGGCCTGATTGTCACAGCCATTCTTTTATTTCCCAGGATATCCATTACGGTGCCGGAAAGGTCTGCAGAGGTGCAGGAGTTCTCAATTGAAAGAGTGGAGAAAACGGGGTTGGGATAGATTCTGAGGCAGGAAGGGTTGAACTCCTCGATACCAACGCAACCAGTAAAGCTTATTGTGGTATTGACAATAGCGGGGCAGCCGTTTTTCGTGACGATTAACGTGATCAGACGGGTGCTGTCGGAACTCATGCCCGTGGCATTGACTGCCACAGAGGAGGTGATTGCCCCGGTTGACCAGAGGTAGGAGTCGTAACCGGGACCGACATCAAGGATCACTGTTTGCCAGTGGCAGACGGAGGTGTCGGCAGGCAATTTCAC
>CALCGJ010000188.1 GCA_937900965.1 uncultured Bacteroidota bacterium
CCATCAGAGGGGAGTGAAAAGCACCACCAACTTTTAACGGGAGAGCTCTTCGTGCGCCGGCAGCTTTAATCTGTTCGCATGCGATCTCGATTCCTTTAATACTTCCCGAAATAACCAACTGTCCTGGGCTGTTATAATTAGCAGGAACAACAACTTCATCAATGGATTCGCAGATCTCTCTGACGTTCTCATCATCCAGGCCAATAATCGCAGCCATTGTAGAGGGCTCTGTTTCACAGGCTTTTTGCATCGCCTGTGCGCGTGCTGCTACCAGCTTCAAGCCATCTTCAAAGTTGAGGGCCTTATTCGCTACCAATGCAGAGAATTCTCCCAATGAATGACCTGCGACCATATCGGGATTGAAATCGTCACCCAATGTGGCTGCCAGGATTACCGAATGGAGAAAGATGGCAGGCTGGGTCACATTTGTCTGACGAAGCTCCTCATCGGTACCACCAAACATCAGGTCAGTGATCCGGAATCCCAGAATTTCATTGGCCTGCTCAAACATCATTTTGGCAACCGGGGAGGTCTCATACAAATCCCTCCCCATCCCAACAAATTGGGCTCCCTGCCCCGGAAATACGTATGCTTTCATGAATTCGAAATTCGTAATTTGAAATTTGAAATTATCTTCTGTCTCCTAACAAACGCAGTAAAAACAGGAAGAGGTTGATGAAATCCAGGTAAAGTGTCAGTGCTCCCATGATAGCCATCTTTCTCGTATTTCCTGCGTCCATTGTTTGGCTCCCGATCCGCTTGAGCTTTTGTACATCATAGGCAGTCAGTCCGGTGAATATTAGCACCCCAATCACACTGATGATATACTCCAGTGTGTTTGATTTCATGAAAAAGTTGACCACCATGGCAATGATGATCCCTATCAGCCCCATGTACATGATTGATCCGAATTTGGTCAGATCAGTTTTTGTGGTGTACCCTGTTACTGCCATGATACCAAACATGCCAGCTGCAATTGCAAACGTTTGATAAACGGATGAGGCTGTATAGACAATCAAGATGAAGCTGAGACTCATCCCGATCAATACTGCAAAGGCAATAAAAAGCAGTGTCATTATGGCAGGTGACAGTTTTTGATATCCAAACGACATCAGCAAAACGAATCCCAATGGTGCCAGCATGACAAACCAACCAAGAATCGACATCTTTCCGGTCTCAAAATTGACCAGAGAACCGATCAGTGCCTGGTCCGAAGCAAACCAGTATGCCGTTATGGCTGTTATCACCATAGCCATTGTCATCCAGAGGAATACACTGGCCATGAAAGTTTTAGCTATCGTACCGGTCTCTACCTGAGCTTTCGCCCCTGTTGCAAAATACCCCTGATTATTCTGTCCAAACATTTTTTTATCTCCTATTTTTTTTATTTTACGATTATCTTTTCGTCCCTCGTCCCTCGTCCCTCGTCCCTCGTCCTTCGTCCCTCGTCCCTCGTCCCTCGTCCCTCGTCCTTTGTCTAATGCAGTTTATTGCTTATCAGATGCAAAAACTCCTGGCGAGTTTTATCACGTTCAAACGCTCCCACAAAATCAGATGTTGTCGTTACTGAATTTTGCTTCTGGATGCCTCGCATCGACATACACAAATGTTGTGCCTCTATAACAACTGCCACACCCAGCGGACGTAATGTCTTGTTGATGGCATCCTTGATCTGAGTGGTCAGACGTTCCTGAACCTGTAATCTCCGGGAATAGATCTCTACAACCCTGGCAATCTTGCTAAGGCCGGTGATGAATTTATCCGGGATATAAGCTACATGCGCTTTGCCAATGAAAGGGATCATGTGATGTTCGCAAAGTGAGTAGATTTCGATATCTTTGACGATAACCATTTCACGGTAATTTTCCCTGAATTTGGCCGATGAGAGTATCTCTTCGGGATCCATGTTATATCCCTGGTTGAGAAATAACATTGATTTGGCCACCCTTAACGGGGTCTTTAGAAGCCCTTCCCGTTCAGGGTTTTCTCCTAACAGCTGCAGGATCTCTCTGTAATGGTAACTTAATTTTTCAATCCGTACAGGGTCGAAATCTTCAGTTTTCTCGTAGCTCAGCTTTTCTTCCATCATTGTTCACTTTTGTCAGTTAAGCTCCATAATATATAACAGAATTATTTTCCGTCTCTTCAACTTTAATTGAATGGAGTGTGCCACCTAAATCCAGAATTCCGGATTCCAGCTCTTCCCAGATTGCGATAGCCAGATTTTCCGTGGATGCCAGCCGGCCCACCATGAAGTCTACCTCCAGGTTGATGTTTTTATGATCCAGCTTGTCGATGACTCTGTGACGGATAAGCTGACTTAGTTCTTTCAGATTAACTACGAAGCCTGTATCCGGATTGACATGCCCTTTAACTGTAACATGGAGAATGTAGTTGTGGCCGTGCCAGTTAGGGTTGGAACATTTACCGAATACATGGAGATTCTCAGCTTCTGAGAAATCAGGTTGAAACAACCGGTGGGCTGCGTTGAAGTGTTCCCGGCGGGTAATGTAGACCATAACTTCTGGGTTGAGGACAAAATTACTACTTTTTTTTGTTCCACCGCTTGAAGGCATCAAAGCGGGTGCCTACCCAGAAACGTATCTGTGTCAGGTGATAATGGAAGTCATCCTGGACCCGCTGACCGGGTTGAAAATAGTATAATGTTGACAGGTAGCTGGCGCCGATGAACCATTTGTCGGAGTTATACCCCAGGGCAATTCGTACGGATACCGGGAAGGAGAATCCGGTGCTGTGAAATGATCTTCCTGTTGTATTGTAGTCATATGAACTCCAGTTCATATCCAACTGACCACCGGCAGTGAGATAAAAGTTCTTCCCAAAGACAAATGTATAGATGTAACCGGGTCCCAGCCCAAGGGTATAAAAGGTGCCGGAAATGATATTCTCTTGTCTCAGGGAATATATTTCCAGGATCTTGCTTGGGATAATTCCGGTATCGCTGTTTACATAATAGTAACGGAAGGTAGGTTTTACAATCAGGCTTCCGGCGCTTTTCTTCTGACGCTCGTTTTGCGTGTAAGAGGCACGTGCTGAAAATTTGCCATGATTGTAGATATAGGTTCCGTCGATTCCAAAAGAGACCAGGTCCATACCGGGAATGATGAATGTTTCCTTGAACCGGTTGGATTTGTAATCCATATAAAATCCCTGGTAGTATTGAAGATAGCCCTCCACAACAATGAATTTTCCGTAGGCATTTATTCTGAAATCGAGCGATTTTGTCGTTCCGTAGACATCAGGATTTTTTCGGAAAAGTTTTGTCCCAAATGAGATACCAAGGCCAAACCAACTGTAGAAAGCAGCAATCCCGAAGCGCCCCGTCTCGTTTGGTTGATAAACCATGGTAGCTTCCAGGTCAGGAAAAATAACCAGGCTGGTATTCTGAGCCAGCAGGTAGTAACGCGCAGTAAGTAGGTGCTTAAAACTTTCGATATATGTTGTATCCGTTTCTGTCGTAAAAAATTCACTCTCCGACTGAGGAGATCCGCAGGCAATCTGAATCCCGCAGAAAATCAGAAGTCCGAATATCAGGAAGCCTCTTCGGATCTTACGCATCTATGATTTATTGGAAGAACTCGGTTTGGAATATGACTTTGAATATTTGACAATGGAAACAGTTTCAAAAATAGTGTAGCACAAATAGAGGATAAAAAAGTTGATAGCAAAAGAGACGGCCTCAGTCCTGAAAATCAAGACATAGGAAACCATTATTATCATATACCAAAGGAGTTTGATCCCTGTTGCCGCCATATAAAGGTTAACAAATTTGCTAAACCTCCTGTGCAGGGACTTAAGCAAAAAATGATAGGAGATGAGGGTGGTGCCGATAAAAAAGGGGAAAAGAAAGGGTAGAGCTACGCTGAAATACCCCACTGGAAGCAAATAGCTTAATATAACGTAGATGGTTACTATTAGAAGGGAGAAGATCAACAGATTTTTCAGAAATGAGATATAAGGAGCCGTCATTTGGTGTTGCTTTTTTTTATCAGGTCTTTTGTTACTAAATAGATGGCCAGAACAACAGAAAGTAATGAGAAGATAACCGTGAGTATTGGTGTGGTGTTTAACCACAAATCCAGCTTGTATCCGCCAAATACCCCAAGGATTATGATCACCACCATCTGAATGGCGATGCTGGAATATCGGGCATAATTATTTAGCCTTCGCTTCGGATTGGATATGTTCATTAGCCTCCATCTGGCAACTGCCTGAAAATTTAGCTCCAGGTTCGATGGCTAATTTACTTGTTACAATATCACCCGAGAACCTGGCTGACTCCTTCAGGGTCAGTAATTCGGATACTTTTACCAGAGCTTTGATCTGTCCTGAAAAATCAGCATTCTGACAAATGATCTCTCCTTCAATAACACCTGAACTTCCAACGACAACTTTTCCTTTGCAATCGATAGTGCCAACCAATGTACCGTCAATTCTAAAATCCCCGATCAGCTTTATATCTCCTTTCACAGTAGTGCCACTCCCTAATAGATTTATGGAGGGTATCTCCTGTTCTTTCACTTTTGCCATGTTTCAGATAGATTAATGTATTTAGATGTAACAAAAATACAAAAAAAAATAGCGTTTCTAACTTATTCTACACCAAGAGAGTTGTAATTGTTCCCGAAGAAGCGTTTATACAAGTCTGTATCTTTATTTTTATAAAAGACAGGGTAGTTCTCAACGGAGATTACAAAATCGGAGAAATTACCGACATTTTCAAGAACGTTGTAAACATAAGGACTATCCTTAATTGAGAGATAATAATCAACAGCTTTTTGTGCATCGTAGAAATTGTTTACAGTGATCATCTCTTTGGTATTGTCGAGAAGGAGGCTGTTTACCTGCAGTTCTTCCAATCTGAAATATTTACTGTTAAAGTCTGACATCTTGACTTTCATTGCATTAACATCTATTCTGCTTCCGTCAACGATAAGGATGAAAAAATGGATAGAGTTGGGGTAGTACGTATAAAGTTTTTCACTGGGATCTACCGGCTGAGTGGCGTCAGGAGCTACTACCGGGTCTCCTTTGGGATTTTTTTGTTGGCTCAGGTATGCGAGAATATTGGCGGCCAATGGTTTGACCTGATGAGTCGGGTATTTGTTGACGATTGCCTGAAGAGCTATAACCAGCGAATCAACCACCTCAACTTTACCCAGAGCAAGGGCTCTGAGGTATTCAAACCGTGGAATAAGGCCAGTATCGGATGGGAATTCTGAAAAGGCAAGATCAGCATTATGCAGCACCATATAGTATTGCTGGTTGTTGAAAGCCAACCAGGTCTCTTCATATAGTTTGGCTGCCTGTGATTTTTGCTTTTGGATCTCCTTATAGTAATCAGGATTAATCAGCAACTTTGCATAATCTGTCTCCGGAAACTGGTTCAGAATAAGGTTCCTGTATTGGTCGCTCATCGGCTGATTCCCCAGATCCCTGTATAAAATGTACAGTTCGTAATAGGAAGGTATTTCATGTTCGTTTTTCGGGAAACGCTCCAGCAATGTTTCAAATGATCCAATGGAATTCTTATAATCTTTCAAACCGTCAATATAGATGAACCCTGCATTAAAATACGCATCAATAATCCGAAGGTTGGAGGAATCCACCAGCTCAGGAGTAAGTGGAATATCTTTCAGGTAGTATTCGCGTTTTTTTGGATCAGTTGCTGCTAGGATATTTTTCCCAGCTGTTGTGTCACCTTCCATAATCGAAGTATCTTCTTCGGTTAGCCCATCATCGAAAAAGATGACATTTTTATCGATAAGGAACCAGAGGTCTTCCAGTTTACGCCTGCCCCACTTTCTGATAAAGGTGGAAAACCCGCTGGAGAGTACTGCCGCATTATAAAAATACCATTTCCCTTCGCGTGAGTCTGAAACTGCGAATGCATTTTTCTCGGATGTGCCAAAAAGATTCGGGTTTTCTCTTCGCTGCATCTCTTCTATTTGTATCCGTTGCTCTTCCAGTACGATTTTATTGATTATCTCGTCGATCTTCTTGTTTCGATCAGCTTCTGACATCATGGCTAACATCTGCAGACTGTCTTCCATCTGGATAATCTGGAGGTTGGCAACCAGATCGGTAAGGGTTGATGTTTTGCGTTTGATCTCCTTGTAGTTCGGGAAACTGGCAGGAAGGAATTGCATGGTACTGTCGTAGTAGGCCTGGGCGAGAGGATAGTTTGGTACGGCAAAATAGATATCTGCAAGAGAGAGGGCAGAAATGGCTTTCTGGTAATTATTTCCCATGCTGGAGGTTACGGATAAGGCCAGATAATTGATGCCGGCAATTGTATCAGAATCCCTGAGTGAAACCTGAGCAAGAGCGTAATATATCTGATCCCTAACCTCTTTATTCTTTTCGTCCTTCAACATCTTGGTCAACTTCTTGACAATATATTCCTTATCACCGCTCTGAGTGTCATAGCATTGAGCCATGTTAATCTTTGAGTTGAACTCCATGGCAAAAGAGGGATTCCGCTTGATCACTGCTTTGTATTTCTGGGTGGCAATGTCATAATCCCCGTTTAGCTGGTATATCTGACCAAGAATAAACTTGCAGCGTGTTTTCATCCCCGGTCCCGGGTTCAGTTCAATGGCACGTTGAAGATAAGGAACTGATGCATTGTATTTTTGTTGAAGGATATTAAACTGAGCGTAAGCCAGGTTGACCGGCATCTCAAATTTTTCAGGAGCCTCTTCCTGGGTAATCTTATTCAGAAGCATGTCAAGCATTGGTTCAGCCCGCTTAAAATCTTTCATTTGAATATTCGACATGGCA